>JAHEKD010000141.1 GCA_024638545.1 Gammaproteobacteria bacterium | reverse complement strand
TTGCGGCTGAATTCAATGCACTGATCGAGCTGCCTGGCCATCGATCCCACATGTGAGGCAAATACAAATCCGCGCTCCCAGTCCATGGACTGGGTAAACAGGCTTACGCCGATGCCCTCGGGCCCCAGTCGCTGCGATTCAGCGACAAAACAGTCTGTAAACTCAATTTCGCCAAGCGGATTGGATTTTAAACCCATCTTCTCAAGACCAGGACCCACACTGACGCCAGCGGTGTGGGTATCAACAAGAAATGCCGAGATTCCCCATTGGGCGGCATCAGGATTGGTATTGGCAAATACCAGCGCAAGGTCGGCGACAGGAGCAAGTCCCAGGTATGATTTGTTGCCGGTTATCAGGTAACCACCATCAACGGCTCTCGCCGTGGTCGCGAGACTGAAAGAATCAGAGCCACTGCCCTTTTCGGTCATGGCATGTGTGGCTATCAGCTCACCGCCGCAAAGTCTGGGTAGGTAGTGCTTTTTCTGCTCTTCTGTGCCAAACTGCAGGATAGGTTCCTGGACACTCCACATCTGGCCGTTTAATCCTAACGTCAGCGCATTATCAGGGCAACCGTATCCCAAAGCCTCCAGGGCATACACTGTGCTAACAACGCTCAGACCCCTGCCACCGTATTGTTCGGGAATGAACCAGCCCAGAACGCCAAATTCAGCACATTTTTGCCATTTTTTACGATCAAACTGATCTGCCGATTCCGAGAGATTATTTTTTGAAAAATCGACGACATCCGAATAGAGTTGATTTTGCTTTTGGGTATATTTTACGTTCATCACTAACCTAAATTCAGGGCTCTTTGCAAAAACCAGAAACTTGCAATGAGTATTAAAATAACTGAACCACCCTTCAGGATTGCAGTATTGTAGAAGGGTTTATGCCTGAGCGCATACAGCACTGGAAACAGCAGTAATACTATAACAATCTGTCCGATTTCAACACCGATGTTAAATCGGATCACCATCTTCACAAGATCACCCATTCTGAAGGGTAGATTACCCATGACGGAAGCAAAACCGAGTCCATGAAAAAGGCCGAGAAAAAGTATGACCCATAGTGATCCCCGCTTTACTGACTGGCTGAGATTGTTGGCGGCAACCAGTATGATTGATAACGCAATCATCGACTCGACAAATCGCGAATTAACTTTAATAATCTCAAGCGCTGCGAGCAGCAGCGTGAATGAATGCGCAAGCGTGAAAACCGTAACAATTTTAAGTAATTGCCACAGAGACGTTTTGTAATTATCAACGGCTTGCCAGCTGCTCCCCCGTCGCGTCAGCACAGTAGGCAGAATCAAAGCCAGAATGAAAAGAACGTGGTCAAGGCCCTTCCAGATATGCAGCATACCCTGCCATACCATTCCCAGCGAATCAAGCAGACCGGGGACTCTTCTCAGGTCAAGTGTCTGCACGCTGTTATTCGGGTTAAATACCAGGGCGGTATATTCAGCGCCGTAGTCCTTGTCTTCAAGTGCATTATACTGAATCAAAAACAGGCCGCGATGATTTGGGTCGTTCTCGTAGAACATGCCGTG
Source organism: Gammaproteobacteria bacterium (assembly GCA_024638545.1). Taxonomy (GTDB): domain Bacteria; phylum Pseudomonadota; class Gammaproteobacteria; order Arenicellales; family JAHEKD01; genus JAHEKD01. The sequence goes on along the minus strand of JAHEKD010000141.1, from coordinate 5,336 downwards.
CGAAATCACGAGTTTATCGGGAAGCTCGCTAATTTCGATATCAAACAGATATTGGGCATAGGTGCTGTCGGGAAGAATTTTGGCTTCAGTGAAGTTGAGCTTCAGTGTTTCACCGGCTGTAGTTGAGATTGAAAAATTCCCGGCAATGTATTCCTGGACCTGCTGAGCCGTGTTTTGTACCGCGGCCAGTGCTGCACTCTCTGTTTCCGGAATCACGATGGAAAGCTTCTCAGACAAGTCCTCGAAGTTTATCTGGAACTCTCCGTTTATGCGCTGCTCAAAAAAATTTACAAAAACATAGTCCTCACCCTCAGCATGCGCAAAGCACAGGTTGCTGGCAAGCAGGGTGAAAAACAGGGCAAGCAGCCTGAGAGTTCTGGATAGTATTAGTGACAAGCGAACCTTCGTATGTGTCAGAGTCAAGATTTAGGGTACGGCTAATCCATGCAAATTAGCCAACAGAACGTGAAGATAGCGTGAAATCGTTCTGGCTTCAACCGTTACGCAAAAGCAGGCGCTAAATCAGGTTATGACATCCGGCTTTGAGCGTCCCGTGAAGGCATTAATTCCTGCAATCTCATCGGCGCATTCGATCAGGGAATTTAAAGCGGCCTGTGGATCCAGATCAAGATTGCCGCCGGCATGCTCGAATCTATCGAAGTAGATACGCAAGGTTGCCCCCGATGTGCCGGTACCCGATAAACGAAATACTGCACGTGCATTGTTCTCAAACAGTAGCCTGACACCTTGATTAGAGCTGAGACTGTTATCAACCGGGTCAACATAGCTGAAATTATCTGCTTGTCCGACCCTGTGGCTGCCAAACGTTTGGCCGGCTAATGCCGGTAATTTTTCCTGCAGCGTATTAAACATGTTCTCGGCATCGTCCAGATCTATACCCTCGTAATCATGGCGCGTAAAGTAATCACGTCCATAGGATTTCCAATGCGAACGCATAACCTGTTCCGGTGTTTTTCCCTTGACAGCCAGTATGTTCAACCAGCACAGTACGGCCCATAAACCGTCCTTTTCCCGCACATGGTTTGCACCTGTGCCGAAACTTTCTTCACCACAAATCTGAATCTTGCCAGCATCAAGCAGATTGCCGAAGTATTTCCAGCCCGTGGGTGTCTCATAACAGTCAATATCAAGCGCAGACGCTACCCGGTCGAGCGCACGGCTGGTCGGCATCGATCTCGCAACGCCGGTCAGGCCAGACTTAAATGCGGGTAACAATTGGGCATTGGCCGCAATGACCGCCAGAGAGTCACAGGGATTAATGTAAAATCCTTCGCCCAGAATCATGTTGCGATCACCGTCACCATCTGAGGCAGCGCCCAGGCTGATGCCGCTACCGGCTTGCATCCGTTCAACAAGCTCACGGGCATATACAAGGTTGGGATCAGGATGACCACCACCAAAATCCGGTAATGGCACAGCGTTTATCACAGTGCCCTTTGGCGCACCTAACTGCTGCTCAATGATTGTGCGGGCATAATCACCCGTCACAGCATGCATGGCATCAAAACACATTTTAAATGAGTGACCCGAAAGCAGGCTCCTGATCACAGTAAAATCAAACAGTGTCGCCATCAGGCGGGCATAGTCGTCTACAGCACTGATAATATCAATCTGTGTATTGGACCGCCGGCAGGATGCTATTATGTCAAGATCAATATCGTCGATTTTGACAATATTGTAGTGACGAATTTCCCTTGTGTGTTTAGCTATATCGGCCGTTAATGCCTCCGGTGCGGGCGCACCGGAGCCTGTATTGTATTTAACTCCAAAGTCCTGGTCGGGTCCCCCGGGATTATGACTGGCAGACAAAATTATACCGCCGTCGGCCTTATATTTACGAATGACACAGGACGCAGCCGGTGTCGAAAGGATGCCGCCCTGCCCTATTAATAATTTTTTGAAATTATTGGCAACGGCCATCTTGATGATGACTTGAATGGCCTGCCTGTTGAAGTATCGGCCATCACCGCCGATGACCAGCGTCTTGCCCGTGCACGGTGCAATTGCATTAAATATCGACTGTATGAAATTTTCGAGGTAACCTGGCTGGCGAAAGTGTTTAACTTTTTTTCGAAGCCCTGAGGTGCCGGGAATCTGATCTTTGTAGACTGGTGCTTCAATTTTGGTCATAGGTTTTATCCTTTAAATATCTATACGAGCTCTGTTGCCTGCTCGCGGGCATCGATGGTCTGCACAATCAAACAGGTCCTAACCCGCATTTCTCACCACCCTGCTACTGCGACGGTCCCTTGCCACGCCCTGTGGGCATTTTACTCGGTCAGGGTCCTCGACATAGCGTCAACGATGCCTGCGGGCCCTTGTGCCGGCACATATGCTGATAACATAATGCCGGCCTTTGGTCGTAACACCCATAGGACGCATCCTTTAACCGTCTCGCTACGTAGTCCGGTGAGAAATGCGGACTAATCATTTTAAACTCCGTTTTCAACCCGTGGACCCGCCCATATCCTATAACAGATCGAGCACGAATTACACATCCGTGACCGAAATCTGTGAATGTTAAATTGTAATTATGTTAAAGATAATTGAAAATAATGGCAGGCAGTGTCCATTTATACTACAGGTGCAATTACATGACTGAAGTTACCATTGCGAACAGCAAGAAGAGCCTGGAATTATCCTTGTCCAACGTAACCGTACGCTTTCACGCCATCTGGTTGCGAGACAATGCCTGGGATGAACAAACTCGTGCGCCGCTCAACGGGCAGCGGCTTATTTGCCTGCGGGATATTCCCTTCGACACCGTCATTTCTGCGGCAAACGTGAACGACAACAGCCTGCAGGTCACATTCTCACCTGAAAATAAAACCGCGGTGTATGACATTAAATGGCTGCTGCAAAACGCTTACGATAAATCACCACAAACCGTTAAGGGCTGGACAGCGCCCAATATCGAAACCTGGGACAGAAGACTGATGTCAGCAGTGCCTGTTGGTGACTTTAATGAGATTCAGTCCGATTCCGCTGCCTTGCGCGATTGGCTCAACAAGGTGGCTCGCTATGGTTTTGCTAAACTTGAAAATGGGCCTGTTGAAGATCAGGCGCTGATGCAGGTTGTCGATTTATTCGGATACGTACGTGAAACCAACTACGGGCGATATTTTGAAGTACGCACCGAGATCAATCCTACCAATCTGGCGTATACCGGCCTGGGACTTCAGGCGCACACTGACAATCCGTATCGCGATCCGGTGCCTTCGCTTCAAGTGCTTTACTGTCTCGAGAGTTCGGCACTGGGCGGGGAAAATATGGTGGTTGACGGATTTCGCGCGGCCGCAAGATTGCGTGAGGAAAACCCCGAGTGGCTGGAAATATTAAGCCGCTATTGTGCACGTTTTGAATATTCAGGTGAGGCTGGTGTTACACTCAGATCAAGACGGCCGATGATCGAAATATCGGCCGACGGAGAACTGATGGCAATCCGCTTTAACAACCGCTCCACTGCAGCCATCACTGACGTGCCATTTGATGTGATGGAAACCTACTACATCGCCTATCGCCGGTTCGGTGAGATCATCGACGACCCGAAAATGGAAGTTTCCTTTCGCCTGGAACCTGGTGAATGTTTCATTGTGGACAATACCCGTGTCCTGCATGCGCGCAAGGCCTATTCCGGCACCGGAACACGCTGGTTGCAGGGTTGTTACGCCGATAAGGACGGGCTCTATTCCAAACTGACCAGTTTGCAGAACCAGGCGTGCAAGGCATGAGTCACCCCGAATTGACTGAGCTAAATCCGCAAAATATTGTTACATTCATTGGCGGTATTTTTGAGCGTTGCGGTAGCGAGGAGTACCTGGGCGAGCCTGTAACCATGGCAGAGCACATGCTGCAGGGGGCCACGCTTGCAGAAAGAAAGGGGATGCCGGATGAGATAATCGTGGCTGCCTTGCTGCATGACATTGGACATTTTACCAGCGAGCTTGGCACCTTCAGCATGGCGGACACCGAAGACCGCCATCACGAGGAAGCTGGTGCACGGCTTCTGCAGGCATTTTTTCCTTCAGTCATCACTGACTGCGTGCGCTATCATGTCGCAGCCAAGCGCTATCTGTGTGCAATCAATACCGATTATTATGACAGCCTGTCAACGGCATCAGTTCACTCTCTCTACCTGCAGGGCGGGCCGATGGGACAAGAGGAAATAGAAGAATTTGAGAAAAACCCGAACCTGAAACAAATCATTCAAGTGCGATATCTGGATGATGCCGGAAAATCTCCGGCCATGAAGACCGCTGATTTCTGGCACTTTGCACCGCTTGTTCAGCATATTGTGGATCGGCATTGTGAATTCCGGGGGCACAATACTTAATTCATGAATTAAGTATTGTGCCCCCGGAATTCCAAGTGTTATCAAAATTCGGTAAAATTACAGTGAACTTGCTGCCCGCACCCAGTTGACTATCAAGCGTTATATCGCCGTGGTGTGCTCGGCAAACCGCGATGGCAAAACTCAGACCCAGACCGCAGCCCTGCTCGCCGCGACTCAAATCTGTGCGATAAAAACGCTGAAATACCTTCTTGATATCCGCGCCGGGAATACCCATTCCGTTGTCCCGAATGCTGCAGATAATCTTATCGTCACGCTGCGATAATGCCACATCCACCTGCCCATCCGATTGCGTGTATTTCAATGCGTTATCGATAAGATTGATGATCATGCGCTGCAAATTTTGCTGATTGCCGAACACCTTGCAATCAGGGACGATGTCGTTGCTGAATGTGATTGATTTTTGTTCGGCAAGCGGCTCGTACAATTCGCAAGCCTCCAGAACCAGCTGCGAATAGTCAACCCATTTTTTCTCATGGCTAGATATATCTGCTTCGGCCTCGGCCACGTCCAGCGTCGTGTTAATTAAATGGATGAGGCGGTCACATTCTTCAAGTGTATCCATAATCGATGTTTTGTATTGTTCAGCTGTTAATTCGTATTTTGACGAAAGTGCTGACTCTGAGATCGCCCTGATCCTGGCAATAGGGCTGCGTAGATCATGGGCAATGTTATCTATCATTTCACGCATTTCGGTGATTAATCCTCGAATCCTCTCCGCCATGCTGTTGAAGGTTTCAGCCAACTGCTGTATTTCAATATCCTTCGAAGAGACACTGGCACGTCGGTCAAGTTCCCCGCGTTCGATGGCAAATGCAGCCTGACTAACCTCACCGATCCCGGCTACAGATTTTTTTGAGAGCATTCGAATGACCACAGCCGTTAACGGAATAGTGATGATCAGAATGACCAGGAAAATAATTTGCAGCATTTCCAGCAGTTCACTGCTCTGTTCGGTCGACTC
>JAHEKD010000140.1 GCA_024638545.1 Gammaproteobacteria bacterium | reverse complement strand
CTTGACAGAAAACTACTAGGCAAATTGATTTCCAGCTATATTTAGTGTTTTGACACTACGGCGCCTATTTATGAGCGAATCTATCAAACTTACCGTTAAACAGGCACTAAGCAGCGATCCTGACGGTGAAGTCACCGTCAGTGGCTGGGTGCGAACCCGTCGTGACTCCAAGGCGGGATTTTCCTTCATTAATGTGCATGATGGCTCCTGTTTTAATCCTATCCAGATTGTCGCTGACAACACGCTGGTCAACTACAGTGATGAAATATTGAGAATAACCACAGCCTGTTCCGTCATCTGCACGGGCAGGCTGGTCCGTGGCGGCGGGAAAAACAAAGCTAATGAAATTCAGGCCAGCGGCGTTGAAGTCGTCGGTTGGGTGGAAGATCCGGAACACTATCCGATCCAGCCCAAAGCGCACAGCTTTGAGTTTTTACGCGAGGTAGCGCATCTTCGGCCGCGTACAAACGCGTTTGGTGCAATGACCCGGGTTCGCCATGCCACGATGACGGCGATCCATCGCTATTTTAATGAAAACGGTTATTGCTGGATTAACACACCGATCATCACGACAAGTGACGCCGAAGGCGCAGGTGATCTGTTTCGCATCAGCACACTGGATATGGTCAATCCACCGAAGACCGAAACCGGTGAGATTGATTTCAGTGAGGATTTTTTTAGCAAGGAAGCATTTTTAACTGTCTCGGGCCAATTAAACGTGGAGGCTTACTGTCTGGCCATGTCGAGGGTCTATACATTCGGCCCAACCTTCCGTGCCGAGAACTCCAACACCTCACGCCACCTGGCGGAATTCTGGATGGTGGAACCGGAAATAGCGTTTGCTGACCTTGATGACCTGGCAGACCTGGCCGAAGATTTTTTAAAATATATTTTTAAATACGTACTCGAAAATTGCGACGAGGACATGTCCTTTTTTGCCAAGCGCGTTGAACCTGCTGCGGTCGAGCGGCTGCAGCAATTTTTAACCGAACCTTTTAATCGTATTGATTATGGCGAGGCGGTTGAGATCCTCAAGGCCTGCGGCAAGGACTTCGAATTCCCGGTTGAATGGGGCATAGACCTGCAAACTGAACATGAGCGTTATTTGAGTGAGGAGCATTTTAAGTTCCCGGTTATTGTAAAAAACTACCCAACTGAAATAAAAGCCTTTTATATGCGCCTCAATGAGGGTGGCAATACTGTGGCGGCACTCGACGTACTGGCGCCCGGCATCGGCGAAATCATCGGTGGTTCTCAACGAGAGGAGAGACTTGATGTGCTTAAGCAGCGTATGATTGAACACGGACTTGATGTTGAAACTTATGAGTGGTTTTTGGATTTACGCCGTTATGGCACTGTACCGCACGCAGGCTTCGGCCTGGGATTTGAACGGCTGGTCAGCTATATCACCGGCATGAGCAATGTTCGCGATGTGATTCCCTTTCCCAGGGTACCCGGACGGGCGGATTTTTAAAGAGCCATTTTTGAATCAGCGGGAAAATGGTATAGCGGGAATGTTCTTCAGAACTTTTTACATGATGGAAAAATATAACAACGCAAATCCATACAGAAATTATGTCTACTAACATTAAGGCCGCTTTTTTGATGATGCTGGCCATGAGCTTCATTTCGTGTAACGACGCGATTATCAAGACCATGACTGAAACACTCGGCATCGGACAAGTGCTGTTTGTTCGCGGATCACTTGCCTGCATGCTCTTTATTTGCATTCTTAAATTCAGGAAAATGCCCGTATTCCCGAATATGGCGCTAAGCCGGATTAACCTCGCCCGAGCCAGCTGCGAGATGTGCGCGACTTTATGTTTTATCACCGGTCTGTCTTTAATGCCAATTGCCACAGTCAGCACCCTGACCTGGACGTCACCGATTTTATCCACACTGTTGGCCGCCTTGATACTTAAGGAAAACGTCGTCCTGCTGCGATGGGTCGCGGTACTGACCGGTTTTATCGGTATTGCCCTGGTGACCAATCCCTTTTCGGGCGTGTTTAACTACGTCATGTTTTTGCCCATATTGGCGGCGGCATTTGTCTCCTGCCGGGATATTTTTACGCGACGAATTCCGGCTGAGCTTAATTCCATCTACATCACCCTGGCGACAATGATCCTGGTCACCACTGCCGGACTGGTGATCTCCCTGTTCGACTGGCGGCCAATTAATCTACACCATGTTTTTGCCTTGTCTTGCTCAGCCATTCTGTTAAGTTGTGGTTTTTTTACTCAAATAAACGCCGTACGCATGGGTGAGCTTTCATTTATTTCCCCCTTTGCCTATTTCGGTATTATCGTTGCAATAGTATTGGGTGTTATTTTCTGGCAGGAATACCCAACCCTGCTGATGTTTTGCGGTGTTGCATTAATTGTCATCTCCGGCATCACGATAACACTAAGCCAGCAGAAAAAACGCTTTCGTGCGTTCAGGACAACATAAAAAAATCCGGCGGCCTCAAGCCAGCCTCATTGAAAACCTCATGAGCGAAATCAGGGCAAGGCAAACACCGAACAAAAATGCGCAGCAACATCGGAATAACTCAATTCAGAAATAGAAATTATGTTTTTATATGAGGCCCGAGATTGGTGAATTGCCCAGTGTACACTTGCACATGAGCAATTGAGTCAATCGAGAACAAAATATCATTTCTGGTTTGGATTTTCAGTGGTGATGACCGCCGGGACCATGCACATGCCCATGTGAAATTTCTTCAGCCGTAGCTGCACGCACTTCTTCGATTTTTATTTCAAACTGAAGGGTCTTGCCGGCCAACGGATGATTAGTGTCTACATCAACATTGAATTTGCCCACTTTCTCGATAATCACTTCCCGCGGTCCATGCGAGGTGTTTACTGCGACGACCATTCCCGGTTTCAGATCTTTCTTTTGGTGCAAATGCTTTACCGGTATGCGCTGCCTGGCATCCTCGACACGCTCGCCATACGCATCAGCTGGTTTAAGCGTGACTTCAAACTCATCGCCCTGTTGCCTGCCCTGCATGGCTTTTTCAATGCCTGGAATCACCGCACCTGCACCATGAAGGTAAGCCATGGCTTCACCTTCATGACTTTGTTCAAGAAATTGAGGACCTGCCGATGTTAATTCTGACAGACGATAATGGAATCTGACTACTGTGTTCTCATCAATAATCATGGATAAAGCTGGTTATCTAATTTGGCTCCTAAAACGGGTAGTGTTTATTCCTCAACAACGTCAGCAATTGCATCAATGGGTACACCATTAAAAACAAACTCACTATAATCATTTGCATCTAAAAATACACGGATAGTATGTGGTCCTGGTGTCAAACCTGTCAAGTGAAACCATGGGCCATAAATACGAGAAATTCTTTCGCCATCCACATAGACATGGGCGTGACCTTCAGGCTTATCCACCGGCTGATCGATATCTTCAGGTGTGAATTTGAAATTTTGAGTGATCAGGTGCAGATTCCAACCTGATGCCGTATCCTTGATAACCTCCAGCTTGATCATTGGTGCGGCTTCATAGCCAGATGTTTCCAGCATGCCGTGATGAGCGTGGTCATTAAACCGTGCCACTGATGCAAATCGTAATATAGAAGAAATCTTGAATTGATGCCTGAAATCCCATACGCAGACCATTTTTTCCGTAAACTAACACAAAATTTATTTACCTGCACCAATTCGGCAGGTAATTTATATGTATCCAGTCTCATCCAGACATAATTTGCTGTCTGATTTTTATTTACCTGTTATGAAAAACAATTATTTTAAACGATGTTTTTTTATATCAAGCTGTGTAATGTTATGGCTGTATTTATCAGTACCTTTTACCTGGCAGACGGAAAACCTCTGGATAATATAGTTGCTCTGGAGCAGATGGTATATTAGTCGATTAATATTGCTTTAATTCCTGCATGGTTGACATTATGATAAAGAACTAAGCACCGGTATCAGAACGACGCAATATTTATAGGCTTAATCGTGTTAGGCAAGAACATTATAAACAAGTATCCCTGGGTGCGGCTTGCACACACACCAACCCCCCTTGAGCGGATGGATAATTTATCCAGGAAATTTCCAGGCAGCCAGGGCACAATCAATCTGTGGATTAAGCGTGATGATTGCACGGGACTGGCGCTTGGCGGGAATAAAGCCAGGCAGCTCGAGTTTTACCTGGGTGAGGCGCATGCACAAAATGCAGATTCGGTCCTGACGACCGGCGCGGTACAGTCCAATCACGTTCGTATGACAGTTGCCGGCGCGCACAAGCTTGGCATGCAGTGTGAAGTGCAGCTTGAAAAACGTGTCACTAATCGACCAGCTGAATATTATGAATCTGGCAATCCGCTGCTTCTGCATATGATGGGAACGACTATTCACTATTATCCTTTTGGAGAAGACGAGCTGGGTGCCGACCGTGCATTATATGATCGGGCCGAGGTTATATCCGGGCAAGGTAAAAAACCGTATGTTATTCCCTTATCCCAGAACCATAAGCCGCTGGGTGCGTTAGGATATGTCCTTGCAGCCGAGGAAATGTTACTGCAGATAAAAAAAACAGAATTAGATGCTGTGGTTGTTGCCTCCGGCAGTGGTTCAACACACAGTGGTCTGTTGACAGGACTGCGTGCGCTGGGTTGCAGCGCAAAAGTATACGGCATTTGCGTCAGGCGCAGTGCCACGTTACAAAAGCCCCGATTACTTGAACGCTGTCAGCAGGTGTCAACCATGATTGGTCACGGCGGTGTTGTGAAGGACTCTGATATCTTAGTCAATGACGATGTTCTCGAGCCAGGTTATGGTCGATTGAATTCCGCCACCTTGCAGGCTATTCTGAGTGCCGGGAAATGCGAGGGGATTTTGCTGGATCCCACCTATAGCGGTAAGGCCATGGCAGGCTTGATCCGGCTGATACAGGAGGGCGAATTTAACGCAGGCGAGAATGTCGTATTTTTACATACAGGCGGGGCGCCCGGCGCGTTTGGTTATCCGGAGCTGCTCAAACTGCAATAGTAAAAGCCCATGATTCATACGCCTTGCTGGCCGGTGAAAGTTACTGATTGTTAGATTGATGCCTAATTAACCCTGGTGAAACCAGTTAACTAAATGAGACCAAAATGATCGACACGACTTCATTAATGATTTTTATCGCAGCCTCACTTGCGCTATTAATTATTCCAGGACCCGCTGTGTTTTATATTATCGCACGTACAGTGGAACAAGGACGCCTGGCCGGACTGGTATCCACACTTGGCATCACGTTTGCTTCAGTCATACACGTGATTTTTGCCGCCCTGGGGCTATCTGCATTGATTCTAAAAAGCGCACTCATGTTCAGCATAATCAAATATCTTGGGGCAATCTATCTGATCTACCTGGGAATAAAGACGCTGGCTGGCTCGAACCGGCCTGTCACCAGATTGAATATTGAGCCAGTGCCTTTGTCGACACTTTTCTGGCAGGGTTTTATCGTAAACATGCTCAATCCCAAGACAGCCATTTTTTTTCTGGCTTTTTTACCGCAGTTTGTAAATCCGGACAATGGATCCGTGCCTGTACAATTTCTTCTTCTGGGCATGATATTTGTAACGCTGGCTGTGACCAGTGACGGTATGTATGCAATCCTGGCCGGATCTGCCAAAAAGCTTCTGACACGCAGCCAAAAAGTAACAAAAATTCAGACAATGTTCTCAGGATGTACTTATCTGGCGCTGGGAATATCAACTGCACTGTTTTCATTCAATCACAACGAGTAGCCGGCATTCATTCGAATTTCACTCATTCATGACGCCTGACAGAAAAGACTCATCTCACAGTGAAGAACAAAGCTTCCAGAAACTCGGCCCTGATGATATCCTCGATGCTGTTGAGAGTGTGGGTTATCTATGCGATGGTCGATTTCTAGCTCTGAATAGTTATGAAAACCGGGTTTACCAGGTTGGAATTGAGGATGCCGCGCCGCTTGTAGCTAAATTCTATCGACCTAATCGCTGGACTGATGAATGCATCAAGGAAGAGCATCAGTTCGCCTATGAGTTGACCGATGCAGAAATTCCAATCGTTGAACCACTGCGTAACAGAAATGATGAAAGCCTCTTCCGCCACAAAGATTTTCGATTTGCCCTTTTTGCCAACAGGGGTGGTCATGCACTGGAGATCGATAATCTTGACCAGCTGTATCAAATCGGCCAGTTTATGGGGCGTATTCATGCCGTTGGCAAGACAAAAGCATTTGTGCATCGGCCCGAGTTAACTATACAAAGTTACCTGCATGAATCGAGAGCGTTTCTTCTTCAAAACAATTTTATTCCTGAGGATCTGATCAGCGCATATACAAGTCTGACGGATTGTCTGGCAGATCAGGTTCGCTGGTGTTTTGAGCAAGCCGGTGAGATTGAAACTCTTCGCATACACTGCGATTGTCACCCGAGTAATATCTTGGTCCGGGAAGAACAAATGCATATTGTTGATCTGGACGATACCCGCACAGGTCCGGCAGTGCAGGATTTATGGATGTTTCTGTCAGGAGATCGTGCTGAACAAACTCGTGCATTGATTGAATTGCTGGATGGTTACAGTGAATTTTGCGAATTTAATAACCGGGAATTACATCTGCTCGAAGCACTCAGAACATTACGCCTGATCTATTATCATGCCTGGTTGGCAAGGCGCTGGCGTGATCCGGCCTTCCCAAAAGCCTTTCCCTGGTTCAATGATCAAAATTGCTGGGAACAGCATATCCTTACTCTAAGAGAACAGGCTGCCATGATGAATGAGCCTGCGCTTGAGTTGTATTAACCCGCATTTCTCACCACCCTTCTACTGCGACGGTCCCTTGCCACGCCCTGTGGGCATTTTACTCGGTCAGCTCGACATAGTGTCAACGATGCCTGCGG
>JAHEKD010000139.1 GCA_024638545.1 Gammaproteobacteria bacterium | reverse complement strand
GCTGGGTTGCTCCCGGCGGTAATGAAGTTATTCTGACTGGTAATGTACGTGTAATTCAGGGTGATTCAGTCAATGAACCAGGCGGCATTATGACAACGGAATCGATGAAGATAAAACTTAAAGATAATGATCAGTAGTCAACTTTGAAAACGAGTTCGAAAATGTTAATAAAATATGTAGCAACACTCTTGTTTATCACCATTGGATTAAACGCAGCAATCGTAAATGCGCTCAGTACGGATAAAAATGAGCCTGCAGTTATAAGTGCAGATGACGTAGAGTTTGATTTTTCAACCGGTGTCAGAATTTATCGCGGCAACGTAAAACTCGACCAGGGAACCATGAAATTACGTGCCGACAAGCTTATTGTCGAATACAAGGATGATGTACTGCAAAAAGCCACTGCATTTGGTGAGCCAGCAGTATTTCAACAGCGACCGGATGACAAGCCCAACGACGTTATTGGCAAGGGAATGAAACTGGAACTCGACGAAATCAACAATATGGTCATCTTGATCGATAACGCCAGTATTAATGATGGTGAGAAAAACGCATCCGGCGCCATGATCACCTATGACATGGCCAATGACAAGATGAAAATTGTTGGCGGTGGTCCAAGCGGCGCAGTTTTAAAACAAGCCGCCAAAAAAGATGAAAATTCGCCTGTAAAAACAGAAGATGGTCGTTCAAAAATCACGATCACTGCCAAAGAGCGTGAGGACGCAAAACAGAATAAAGAAGAATAATAATCCGCACTTGTTGCAGATACTGTATTTGCGAACACTGTAGACTGGTTGTGTTATGCATGAATTAACAACACACGCCCTGGTAAAACGATACAGGGGCCAGCATGTCGTCGATAAAGTTGATATTAAAGTGTCCACGGGTGAAGTCGTTGGACTTCTGGGACCAAACGGTGCAGGTAAAACCACCTGTTTCTACATGGTGGTCGGTCTGGTCAGGCGAGATGGTGGTGAAATCCGGCTCAACGGTGCAGACATCAGCGATCTGCCCATGCATGAACGTGCCCGACTTGGAATTGGGTATCTACCACAGGAGCCTTCCATATTCCGTAAATTATCCGTTGAAGAAAACATATATGCCGTGCTCGAAGCCCAACCCAAATTAACCAGCGCCGAACGCCGCCAGCGAACTGATGAGCTACTGGAAGAGTTTAATATCACGCACAAGCGAAAAAGCCTGGGCATAAGTTTATCGGGCGGCGAAAGGCGACGCGCAGAAATCGCCAGGGCGGTCGCTTTGAAACCAGGTTTTATACTGCTTGATGAGCCATTTGCAGGCATTGACCCGATTTCGGTAGGTGATATTCAGCAAATTATTGCACATCTGCGTGATTCAGGCATTGGAGTATTAATTACTGATCATAATGTCCGTGAAACTCTCGGCATTTGCGACCGCGCCTATATAATCTCTGAAGGCAGCGTATTAACCTCCGGCACACCCGGTGAAGTACTCGCTCATCCTGAAGTTCGCAAAGTTTATCTGGGCGCGGATTTCAGACTCTAGCGCGGTTCGCTGGTTTGCATCAGTCAACAGTAACAAACCCAGCGCATAACACGTTCATGATAAACTTGACCGAGATTGTAAACCAGACACCATCAGCTTTTTTATCATTGAAAAACGCATTCAGGTTAAGTACTCAACAGCACCTGGCTTTCACGCCACAGATTCAGCAGACAATTCGCATGCTTCAGCTTGGCGTCGAGCAGCTGAGCGAGGAAATCGACGAAACGCTGAAAGATAATCCACTGCTGCAGGAAATCAGGCCGGTAAAGACTGCATATGAGGATAGATCCTTTATGGAGTGGATTGAGAACATGGCACCAGCATACTCTCAATCTTTTGAAGATCATTTGATCCGGCAGCTGGGCTTTCTTCACCTGGACAGTGATACCTATGTTGCGGCCTGTATCATCATTTCCTGCCTTGATGACAACGGTTACCTGAAGTTATCAGATAGTGCACTGTCCCGGGTGTTTCAGGACCAGAACATCAGCATTAGCGCAGATAGCATTGAAACCGCTAAAAACCACGTCAGACAGCTGGACCCTGCCGGAGTTGCCAGCTCAGACCTCACCGATTGTCTCAAGCAGCAACTGCTGCGCTACCATAATCACTCAAAGGTATATAAACATGCCGTTTCAATTTGTGACCATCTGGAACTGCTCGCGGAGAATCCCGAGCACCTGATGACGCTCCTGAAACTGGATCAAGCTACCTGCAATAAAGCGATTGCACTCATCAAACAGCTGAACCCCGCGCCCGGCCGCTCGTTTGATAACGAATCTGTTGTTTACCTGCAGCCGGATATATTGCTCGTCATAGATCAAGATGGGCTATCTCTGTCTTTCAATCCACTTATTAACAGGCGGATCGAGATCAATACGGATTATGTCGAATTATTAAAAAACTCAAATAAACAAGCGGATAACAACTACTTAAAAAAAAATCTCAGTAGTGCACGCTGGTGGATGAATGCATTAGTGCAGCGAAACATTACCCTAATGCGTGTAGCTGAGCATATGGTTTCAAGACAGGTTGATTATTTTACACGGCCCGAGCAGTCATTAAAGCCACTCACCCAGCAGGATATCGCGGACAGCCTGGACATGCACATTTCGACAGTCTCTCGAGCAATCAAAGATAAAAATATTCAAACGCCGGTCGGTATTATGCCTTTGAAGTCGCTATTGGCAGGACGGATACCTGCAGATAACAATAATATTCATTCTAATCAATCAGTTAAGGTCATAATGCGTGAATTAATCAAAAATGAGCCTTCACAAACCCCCCTTTCTGACAGTAAGATAGTGGAGAAGTTAGAAAAAAGAGGAATTCGTATCGCAAGAAGAACTGTTAGCAAATACCGTGAACAATTGAACATACCTGCATCAAATTTACGCAGAATCAAGTAATTAATAGGAGAATATATGCAAATCATAATCACTGGACAAAACATTGATATCACTGACTCATTAAGAGCTTACGTCGAAGAAAAACTCTCCAAGATTAACAATCATTTTGATCACGTGACAACTACTAACGTTGTACTGAGTGTGGAAAAAAACAGGCATAGTGCCGAATCGCACATTCAGGCGAAAGGCGCAAGTTTTCACGCCAGTGCACAGTCCGACGACATGTATACTGCAATCGACATGTTGCTGGGCAAACTTGACAGACAAGTACTTAAGCATAAAGAGAAAAAGACTGATCACCACCGTGGTGAAAACAGTATCAAAACACAAGCATTTGGATAAGCGGGTTTAGAATATTTGGTCCGGCCTGACTGACATCTTTTTAATTTCACTGCTGGACATTAAATGCGGATTGTAATTATTTCAGGCCTGTCCGGATCCGGCAAGACCATAGCACTGCAAGCCTATGAAGATGATGGCTTTTACTGTATTGACAATCTTCCGGCCACGCTGCTAACAGAATTTATTATCAGTACCGTTGATACAGAAACTCTGGATATCGCGGTCAGTATAGACTCGAGAAATCGGGAATTTCTCGTTAAACTGCCTGATCAGTTAAAAAAACTTGATGACAGGGATTTTAATTATCAAATTTTGTTCATTGATGCAGAAGATGAAATATTAATTAAACGCTATAAGGAAACGCGCCGGAAACATCCGCTAAGCAGTGCTGCAGTTTCTCTTCCAGAAGCAATAAAGCTCGAGCGTGTGCTGCTAAACCCGCTAAAAGAACAGGCGCATCGTCACTTCGAAACCACCAATAAAACCCCGCATGAACTGCGGCGGCTTGTAAGAGACTTTATCGGTGCCGGAAAATCCAATGATCCCGTAATCCTCTTCGAATCATTCGGCTATAAGTACGGATTGCCCAGAGATGCTGATTTTGTATTTGATGTGCGCTGTTTACCGAATCCATATTGGGACGAACAACTCAGGGAATTTACGGGTCTGGAACCGGCCATAATAGAATTTCTGCAAAGTCATGAAGTGGTGACAGATATGATTGAGGATATTGGCATGATGATTGAAAAGTGGCTGCCTGAGTTCAGCAAAGAAAACCGAAGTTATATCACTGTTGCAATTGGCTGCACGGGTGGCAAACACAGGTCTGTATATATCAGTGAAAACCTTGCTGCCAGATTTAAAAACAGGGCAACGACTCAAATCAGGCACCGTGAACTCAACCAAGACTAAAATTAATTTTTTGCATCGCAACTGATCTTGCAGGATAAATTCTGTTGGCCAAATCCAGATAAGATTTCTAAATCGGCTTCAACTATAATGCACACCATCAAAGCAGGTAAATCAATCCAATATAATGCGCAATGACTGAAGATCTCAATAATTTTCTTGAAAGCATAAATTCTGCACTTCAAAGTGAGTTTGATACGGATATTCGAGATCTCATTGGTGATCTGCATCCGGCTGATATTGCTGTCATTCTTGAAAGTTTACCTCCGGACGAACGCATTAGGGTGTGGGATCAGATACCCCTAGATTTGTTGGGTGAGGTATTAACAGAAGTAAATGATGGCGTACGCGCTTATCTGGTTGAGAAGGGTGACACAGATTTGATTGCGCACGCAATCAGTACCCTTGACATCGATGATATTGCAGATTTGGTGCCCTCACTGCCTGATGATGTAATCCGCAACGTGTTATTCACATCCGGTGATCACTCGCAAGCCGAACTTGATGCCATTCTTGCGTATCCGGAAGATACAGCAGGCGGGCTCATGGATTTTGACACCATAACCATTCGAGCCAATATTCCTATCTCTGTGGTTTTACGTTACTTACGTCTACGCGGTGAATTACCCGACAATACAGACAAGTTATTCATCGTTAATCGTGATGGGAAATTTACCGGGTCTATTGTTACGACAGACCTGTTAACCAATGATCCGGATACGCGGGTAAGATCGCTGGCGGATACCGATCCCGTCAAATTCAACGTTAATGATTCTGATGAAGACGTTGCGGCAGCTTTTGAACGTTACGATCTCGTTTCTGCGCCGGTAATTAATGATGATGATGAGCTGGTTGGGCGCGTTACGATTGATGATGTCGTCGACGTCATCCGCGAGCAGTCAGAGCACGCCATCTTAGCGCAGGCAGGTTTAAAAGATGAAGAGGACATATTTGCGCCGGTTATAAAAACCACCCGCAGCCGTGCCTTGTGGCTGGGTGTAAATTTAATCACTGCACTGTTAGCTTCATGGGTGATCGGCCAGTTTGAAAGCACCATCGAAAAACTCGTCGCGCTTGCAGTGTTAATGCCAATTGTGGCCAGCATGGGTGGGAATGCAGGTACTCAGACAATGACGCTGGTGATTCGTGGACTGGCAACAGACACAATTGGGCCTCACAATGCCTGGCGAGTATTGAGAAAAGAGTTTTCAGTTGGCGTATTAAACGGTGTCTTATGGGCGGTCGTCACCGGCTCAATTGCATACCTCTGGTTCGGAGATTACCAATTGGGACTAATCGTTGGTACGGCGATGATTATTAATTTAATTGCGTCAGCGATCGCAGGTGCATTCATACCCGTGTTTTTTGAGAAAGTGGGTATTGATCCGGCGCTGGCCAGCGGAGTCGCCCTGACAACAGTTACCGATGTGGTTGGATTTTTCGCGATTTTAGGACTGGCCGCCGTTTTCCTGTTTTAAACCTGTGAATTTGTAAATTAGCGCACACAAAAATAAGAATCCAATCAGGCTCAATACCGGTTTATGTCCCAGAATCGAAAACGGGGTTGCTCCGCGCCTGATCTCGACCTGCGCGTCGAAAACAAAAGTTTGAAACTGTGGCGCAATAGCCATCACCTCACCTTTATGGTTAATCACCGCAGAGAGTCCGTTATTTGAAACCCGAACCAGCGTCCTGCCGTTTTCCATCGCTCGCATCTGCGCCATTTGCAAGCGCTGGTGAGGTGCCAGAGAATTTCCGAACCAGGCATCTTCACTGACATTCACCAGTAAACCTGCCTGCGGTAAGCTTGCCCTGATGACATTCGCAAAAGCATCTTCGTAACAGATAGATACGCCTATTTTTACACCCTTTACGTCGATCAGTTTCTGGCTGCGATCAAAAGCCGAAAAATCTGACATCGGTATGTGCAGATAATCCAGCAGCCAGTGCAGAAAAAATTTGAATGGGAGAAATTCGCCAAATGGTACCAGATGCACTTTTCTGTAAAAGGAAAAGGAGCCGTCTTTTTCTGTCGATGCAACAGAATTGTAAACACTACCGGAAACCGGGTCTTTTTCTATCACGCCAAACATGATGTAGGAATTTTCGTTTAGGCTCTGTTTTTCAAATAATTTTTTAATAAATCCAGCGGGTAATTGTTGCATTAATAACGGCACTGCGGCTTCCGGCCATATTATTAAATCAGTCGATTGGCCCTGCTCGCTTAAGGTCAGATAATCAGCAAGTATTTGACCGGATTTTTTTAAATTCCACTTATCCCAGATACTCACATTACCCTGGACGAGCTTGACTGACAAAGATTGCTGTTCAGGTGCTGTCCATTCCTGCAGGTTGACTGCAATTGTTAATACAATCAGCGCGAATGCCAGGGTGGCGGCCATACGCTTGTGCGCTGTCAAAACGAGTAAAACACAGCATGCAATCAATACCACAATCAGACTGAGTATATAAATCCCGCCGACTGGTGCCCAGGCGCCGAGAAAATTCTCTGTCTGGCTGTAACCGGCGGCTAACCACGGCAGGCCAGTAAACAGCCATTCCCTCAGCCATTCGAATGAAACCCAGGCAGGTGCAATTATAAAAACTGTCCTGATGCCGGTATGACTGTGGCAAAACAGCTGTTGAATCAGCCCGACCATTGCGGGAAAAACTGCAAGGCCCATCACCAATATTAAAACCGCAAGACAAGCCAGTAAC
>JAHEKD010000138.1:4687-6922 GCA_024638545.1 Gammaproteobacteria bacterium | reverse complement strand
TCTCCGGAGTCGGTAGCATTAAACTGTAAGCTTCGTGATTCTGAATCAAGATAAGGCTTGCCGCGTTGACCATAATAGTAACTAATCTTATTTACAGATGATTTCGTGTATTTTGCAAGCAGCCACCTCAGCCAGGCTTTAGACTGGATCTGATAATTGCGCTTGCGGGTGATGACAATACGATTGGTTCGCTCTCGCTCTTTCAATGATAACCATTGATTGAGAACAGCAAGATAGTCAGGCGATTGCCTTAACTCAATCGCCCACAGATGGGTGCAGTTTGCCAACGCATCGACTGATGTCGAGTTTTGCCAATCAGCCTCCACTGCATTTATTATTGAACGAACGGCCTTTAACAGAAATGTCACTCCTTTGACTGCATTTTGGGGTGCAGAGAAGAGTAATTTAATGAGTTTAATCGAGCCAGGACTTTTTCTTCTTCTCCGGCATTGCGATTCTCCTGCTTGAGATGAACAATTCGGTACTGCAATCCCTGAATATCGAATAAAAAAGTCTCGCTGCCGTTGGTAAACTCCGCCACTATACCTTCACCAGGTAAATTATAGAAATTTGAAAATTTTAGTTGCTTTTGGTACATCCTAGATTTTGATTATCCAAGAAACAGTCTATATGCCGGGTTATCCGTTTCATTTTCATAATCATAACCAATTTCATCAAGAAATTCTAAAAAGTCGTTATTTTCCTCAGGCGGTATTTGAATTCCAATAAGAACGCGGCCAAAATCCGCGCCATGGTTACGATAGTGAAACATGCTTATGTTCCAGTTTTTTCCCATTTTAGTCAAAAAGTTTAGCAGAGCACCAGGTTTTTCTGGAAAAATAAACCTAAATACCTGCTCATTCTTCGCGCCTGGTGCATGACCGCCCACCATATGCCTGACGTGGAGTTTGGCCATTTCATTATGGGTCAGGTCAATAACCTCATAATTCAGTTTTCTCAGACTTTCCAGAACATCGTTGGTTTCCTGATGATTCTTGACCTGAATACCGACATATACATGGGCACTGTTCGAATCAGCATAGCGGTAATTAAACTCTGTTATTTGCCTGGCGCTCAAAGTTGAGCAAAATTCCTTAAAGCTGCCCGGCCGCTCGGGAATCGTTGCCGCAAATATACCTTCGCGTTGCTCGCCAATTTCAGCACGCTCAGATATGTGTCTCAGTCTGTCAAAATTGACGTTCGCACCACAATTAATGCCAATTAATGTTTGCCCCTTAACTTGCGTTTTTTCAACATATTTTTTTATCCCGGCCACACTTATAGCGCCGGCCGGTTCAACAATCGTTCGCGTATCTTCAAATATATCCTTGATTGCGGCACAAATTTCATCAGTGTCAACAGTCATTAACTCGTCGACATAATCCTGTGTCAGCCTGAACGTTTCTTTGCCCACGTATTTAACGGCAACACCATCTGCGAATTGCCCAACCCGGTCGAGCTTAACCCGCTTGCCGGCTTTCACGGACTGCATCATCGCATCAGAGTGTTCAGGCTCCACGCCGATGATTTTTATTTCAGGTCTGAGCTGTTTGATATAAGCGGCCATGCCAGCGATTAGACCTCCACCTCCCACTGCAACAAAAATTGCGTCAATATGGCTTGGGTGTTGTTTAATAATTTCAAAGCCAATCGTACCCTGTCCGGCTATCACATCAGGATCATCAAACGGGGGCACATAGGTCATGCCCAGTTCGCGGGCTAGATTTTGTGCATAATCCGAGGCGTCATCAAAGTTATCCCCGACTAGTCTGACTTCGGCTGATAACGCTTTTACGGCTTCAACCTTGATTTCCGGGGTTGTGGTAGGCATGACAATAATGGCTTTGCAGTCGAGCTTAAGTGCCGCATAGGCAACGCCCTGTGCATGATTTCCGGCCGATGCTGCAATCACTCCTTTAGCCAATAAATCATCAGGAAGGTTGGCAAGTTTATTATATGCACCCCGGATTTTAAACGAAAAAATATCCTGCTCATCTTCGCGCTTTAACAGTATTCGATTAGACAGTCGTTTGGAGAGTTTTTTTGCGGGCTGTAAGCGGGTTTCGTGTGCGACTTCATAGACACGTGCATTCAGTACTTTTTTCAGATAATCTACCGACATCTTATAAATGTTCATTAACAAATGGGGCGTAATTATGACACAAGATGAGATGAAAAAGGCAGTTGCACAGGCGGCGATCGAGTATATAGAATTTGACGACATTATCGGTGTCG
>JAHEKD010000138.1:0-4677 GCA_024638545.1 Gammaproteobacteria bacterium | reverse complement strand
GCTCAACCGTCAATCATTTTATAGATGCCTTAAGTCAGGTAAAGGAAAAAATCGATGCTGCTGTGGCAAGTTCAGAAATTACCTCACATAAGCTTAGTGAAATCGGAATTCGGGTGCTTGATCTGAATCAGGCAGGTGATTTGAGAATTTACATCGATGGCGCAGACGAGGTTACGCAACATGGACATATGATCAAGGGCGGCGGTGGAGCACTCACGCGCGAAAAAATTGTCGCCGAGGCGAGTGATCAGTTCATTTGCATTGTTGATGAAACAAAAGTGGTTAAGGTATTAGGTGATTTTCCATTGCCAGTTGAAGTCATTCCGATGGCACAGAGCATGGTTGCCAGGCGGCTGGTAAAGTTCGGTGGCATACCGCAGCTGCGAGGTGATTTCACAACTGACAATGGCAATA
Source organism: Gammaproteobacteria bacterium (assembly GCA_024638545.1). GTDB lineage: Bacteria > Pseudomonadota > Gammaproteobacteria > Arenicellales > JAHEKD01 > JAHEKD01. Next base: position 4,263 of record JAHEKD010000138.1, on the reverse strand, counting down.
TCATTCTTGATGTTAAAAATCTCGATTTAACGGATCCTGCACAGATGGAAATAGAGCTTAATAATATACCTGGGATCGTCACTAACGGGCTCTTCGCCAGAAACAGCGCAGGTATTGTGCTGTCCGCCTCAGCTGAAAGCGTTCAAACACTCACTGTCTGAAATTCATAAACATAGCCTGAAGCGGCTGTCTTTGTTTGTTCAACACTCATTATATTGGATCGTGACTTAGTCAGAGATTTCCGAGTAATCGATACGGTAGATTTTTATCCGGCTTGCTTGCCATAAAAGTTTAAAATGCGCTGGCTCGGCGTGAATGTGGTCAATAAGCGACTGGCTGTAAAACTCCGTCAAATTTAGATTGTTGGGATTCCAGTGTCTCGCTATTTGTGCAATGGTCGTTGAAGTGCCGGTTCTTTGATTCAGTATTAGAATATTACCACTGTATTTTTTTAGCGGGTGATTACTGTAATCATCAAATTCATATGGATCGATCATTCGATGGTAATAGAATTTGTGGCGTCTGTTTTGATGTTTGGTTAATGCGCTAATCATATAACCGGTAACCGGATCTGAAATAACAATCTCCTTTTCAGGCAATGTTACTAAAAAATCCAGCATATCCTGCCAATGGACGGGTCGGGCCTGATCAGGTACAGCCGATAGACTGTATATGCGACTGTAAGGCAGGTTAAATGCGGAGGTGTTTACTGGTAACAATAATATGAACACCATAGATGCCAGAACATAATTCATGACCATTTTATGTATCGCCTGCCTGGTTTGTAGACAAAGTCCGGTGACAATTCTCGCAGCGACCAGGTACAGCGGCATCATATAAAGAAACCGCCACAAGACGTTAGCACTGGCTATTCTAAGAAACATGTCATTAAAGTAAGGATTGAAGACCGTAATCAGCGGAATTAGCATGCCTGCCAGTAAAACCGGCTGGTCTCGGAATAAACGTCTGTAAAGCAGAACGTAAACAACAGCCACAAAAAATCCCCAGTGTGTAAGCACCGTGTAAAACTGCTGGTAGGGGTTAAGTATAAAGAGGTCGCTACCGTAATTAATTAATGAATTCAGGGGAACAACTTTTGTTGAATGTATTTGCGACAGCTCTAAATTATGGGTGATAAGGAAATATACGGCTAAGAGTACAGCAGCCATTGCGGGGAAGATCAGAAAAACAGAATCTACGTATTTTATTTCTCCGCGAGCACTTCTCCTGTGTATTTTCTGGTGGATTTTATTAATGAATATTATGGCCGAGACTACACAATAAATGATACCTATGAATAAACTTTCCTGTGCGTGGATGGCGAATGCTGTAAAAAATAGAGCAAAGCTGATAAAGCTAAATCTTGCAAAATCTGACCGACCCTGATAGTAGTTGATCAGGCATACTATACTGGTCAAGTAAATACAATAATTCAATATGGTGGGTGCAATTGCATAGTATCTAATGTAAGCGAAAACACTAATTCCAAAATGCAACGCAAAAAACAGGGTGCTTAACAGTGCAGTCAATAATAAATGTTGCCGGTTTTTAATCTGCGATTTGTATAGCCAATGGCTGAATTCATAGATACATGCAAGCAGAACTGTAACGTTAATTGTTGAATAAATTTTCAGGTGATTAAGAAAGTCAGTCTGGTTGAGGTATGAAATTAGCGCCGGTATGTAGTACCAGTAATAGTTGGATCTGCTGACTAAATTAATTCCTTCTGCGGCTTCAAACTGGTTTGTCAGAAGCTGATTCGATACTAGTTTGAAAAATTCCAGATGTATATATACATCGCTTGGCAATTCGTCATAAAAGCCAACAATGCTCATGTATAGAAAGCCGGTGGTCAAGACAATTAAAAATCCACAGAATTTGAGTTTGTTGACAGATATTGCGGCTGCTTTTGAAAATTTTGAGAACAGGACAATCCCCGCGAGCCCGGCACAATACGAGATGAAAAAATTGTTTATACTCAAACTGAAAGCGAATGAGAAAAGTAAGACTGATACAAAATAGAATAGTGAAAACGAAATACTAAAAAGCAAAAGCTGCTTTTCTACCTTGAGTAAACGAGAAATCAGAAAGCCAGGTGCAATCAGGACAAAGATGTAGGTAAGAGCAAACAGCACTCTAACGGCCCTTGGCGTTCATCACTGTCTTAAGTGTTTTTAATAATATAATTGAGTCCAGAAGAACAGACTGGTTTTTAATGTAAAACAGGTCATACTGTAGTTTTTCCCTTGCGTCTTCTGTTGAAGCGCCGTAGTTATACATGACCTGTGCCCAGCCGGTGATACCGGGCTTTACCAAATGGCGCAAGTCATAATACGGGATTTCCTTTTCAAGATTTGCGACAAACTCGGGCCGTTCGGGACGCGGTCCAATAAAACTCATTTGACCCAGCAGGACGTTATAAATTTGCGGTAATTCATCAAATCTTGTCCGCCTGAGAAAATGACCCAGCGGGGTGATTCGCGGGTCATCGACACTTGTCCACTTCGGCCCCTCTTTCTCGGCATCAATGTACATGGTTCTGAATTTGTACAAATGATATTGCCTTCCTCTTAGTCCAACCCGAATTTGTTTATAAAACGCCGGTCCTACAGATGAACACCGTACCCATAAACCAATTATCAGCATAAATGGCAATACTAAAATACCAAAATAAAGAGATAACAGGATATCGGATATCCTCTTTATCTTGTAGTTGACGGAATCTTCAAGCAGACTAAATCCATCAACATCCATTAACCACTGTTCACCGATATGAAAAATAGGTACCTTTGTCCATTGTTTTGAATAAAATTCAGTCAGGCTGAATATTTTCATTCCGGAAATGCGCCGATGTAGCAAGTCGGCAGCAATTTCTTTGGTCAATGAATTAAGTGAATCAATGATGACACCATTCCAGTGCCTGGCCATTAATTTTTCATACTCACTGAAATTCGCAGCATTTGTCTGATCGCTGTCATCGACAATATGGCAAACCAGATGACCGGTATACTTGTGCTTGGTAAAATCTTTTTTGAACTCTGTTGCCATTGTCTGGTTGCCGATAAAAAGCCAGCGGTTCTCATTGGTTCTGAGATTCATGCGTATAGCTATATAGCGAATCAGGCTGGCCCAGATCGTAAACAGGATAAATGCGACAAACAGTATTGTCCTTCCAAACAATGGAATAAACGCCTCCCTTCCAAGGAGGAATCCTGTAAGTATGGTAATTAGGAAGGCAATCAGACAGGCAATGATGGTTCGCGAGACTACGCGCAGCGCCTTGTTTGGTGTTTCAATGGTGTAGGTATTAAACGCGTAGAGACACAATAAGGTTGCGCTCATGATGAACAACAGTACAGACGTCGATGTAACCATGCTGTTGACACGCAGGAAATGTGCAAGATTAAAGCAAACGGCAACCCCCGCCAGATCCAATAACAATATTACTCTGATTTGCGGATTTATTTTAAAAAACTGACTAAAGTTCATTCTACGGGTTTCACATTACTATGCGGATATTACATCAAGGAATGGCATTTAGCCCGCATTTCTCACCGGACTACGTAGCGAGACGGTTAAAGGATGCGTCCTGTATGGGTTTTACGACCAAAGGCCGGCATTATGTTATCAGCATATGTGCCGGCACAAGGGCCCGCAGGCATCGTTGACACGATGTCGAGGACCCTGACCGAGTAAAATGCCCACAGGGCGTGGCAAGGGACCGTCGCAGTAGTAGGGTGGTGAGAAATGCGGGTTAGGGGCAATATGTCTCTTGCGACGATTATGGTATTTTATTTTGTAAAAATGACTTTTGCAGGGATTCCACGCTTATCTACGTGTTTGCCAGGCCGTTAAATGACCTGCAGAGTCATGGCGCCCGAGGAGTTGTACTGTATTACGCGCTGGCCCTCTGTAAAGTGCTCAAATCCTAATATCCAGTTACTGTCGGGCCAGCAAATTTCAACCAGTTTTTCGACCGGATAATAAACAGATGTATACAATGTTCCAAACCCTCTTTTGTAGTTTGTTGAATAAAGAGGGGGCTGATGAAAATTGTAAATTACGTGATGGCGGGGATTTTCGGCTTTTTCGAGCAAATGCTCGAGCGCAACCTCACGTTCCAAAGTGGCGCTGGCTCTGGCATAGCTTTTCCAGTTTTCACCAAAAGGTTGATGATTTGTTGCAATGCGTTTGTTTTTCTGAATTATGGTCTCCTGTCCGGGAAATAAGTGTGCCGTAAAAAATTCATTATTAGCATCCAGG
>JAHEKD010000137.1:3602-6946 GCA_024638545.1 Gammaproteobacteria bacterium | reverse complement strand
ACAGGGTTTGAACCGAATTGCCCGCGATTTTTTCATTAACCCTGACCTGGGTATTGCCGTCATTGCGCACAACTTCAACGGGCACGCCGACAGTCATGGTACTGGCTTTCGATGCCAGAACATTATAACCCACCGCGATAGCGTCTGCGGCTGTAGCCCGGGCATTGTCACCGATTGCTATTGAACGAGCCCCCGATGCCTTGGTATCTGTCCCTAAAGCGGTTGAGCTGAGACCAGTCGCTTCGGCACTATTACCCAGAGCAGTTGCGTCAGTAGCCGTCGCCGAGGATTCTGCACCCACGGCGGTACCAAAAGCGCCGGTCGCTGCGGCATTGTTACCACAGGCTACACGGGCATTAACGCCATTTGAATTGGCACCTAGATCAGTATCGACATTAGTATCCGCGTTGCCGTCATTATTGGTGTCCAGTAGACAATCATCAGCGTAAGAAGGCAGTTGGTAGAGCCCCAGACAAAGCATCAACACCATGATGGTGAGCGCGTTAATCCTGATGCGTGTATTTAGATTTAGATGTTTTTGTGATTTCATTTGATAGCCTCAATTTTGAATGTAAAAAAAAAACGATATATGTAATGAATCCCGGAAATGATTGCTGCCGATAATTCTGACACCGCCCTGCAGTCAGCCTGCCAGCGTCTTCAGGTCAACTCTTGTCGAATTCAAACCCGCCACGCCCCGTATTTACGGGCAGATCACAACCGGCCGCCGACAATAAGGTGCTGGCCCATGCCTGCCCGGTGAACCTGAAACTGTCCAGCCACGGCGCCTGGATGCCAGCGTCGTTGATCCGATCATTGCCCGCATTGCGTGTCACCATCGCTTCATGCAGCCGATACCGTCACTCGTGGCGCAGGTGACGTCAATGCTCGCGGCTTGCACCGCCTGAACTGCCGACATTAACTGCGACGGTTTTACAGGTGGAGCGGGCTGTCCATTTTTTGCCGAGTCTACGCGTTGTTTATTCTTAACCTTCAATCTCCCCTACCCCGCATTTCTCACCACCCTACTACTTACTGCGACGGTCCCTTGCCACGCCCTGTGGGCATTTTACTCGGTCAGGGTGCTCGGCATAGCGTCAACGATGCCTGCTGGTCGTAAAACCCATACAGGACACATCCTTTAACCGTCTCGCTACGAAGTCCGGTGAGAAATGCGGTCTGGTTTTGCTGCACCGTTAAACCTGCTATGCTCAATGCCCGCTTTAACAGATAAAAATCCTACACCTGTTTGCGCTGAAGTATATTGACTTCAGTCAAATTTCAGCTGTATTTGAATAATCATCGCCTTCGACAGGTTTACAGGCAGGCATAGACAAACATTTACCAGCCTTATCTGGTTCACGATCTGGTCGAGTATTGCCCGTGGCGGCATCATGCTGGTCCAGGCAATAGTGGATGAAACCGGGCGGGCGAACCTGTTCGGCGATGTGCCCGCCCTTTATTTTTGTCGCGTTTGTGCTGTGGTATCTGATGCCCGCTAAAACAGCCGGCCGCTGTAGGTAACGGGGACAGGTTACGGTTTTTTTTGACTTGAAAAAAGCGGGCTCGGTCCCCAGCTATCAGACAAATAAAACTTTATAGTTGTATAACTCGCATCAGGGAGTAAAAACTTGTCAAAAAAAGCGATAATTTAAATAATTTGATAAAACACTATAAAAACATTTGCATTTTTTGTGCGCTGCACTATAATAAGTATTGTGCAAGGCACAAATATTAATTAAGGCCCTTTTGGAGGCAACATGCAAAACGATATGATGAATTTTTTCAACGAAATCAGCCAAAATGCTCTTAAAAGCGCTAATGAACTGATCGAATTAAACACCCGCGTGCTCAACAAAACCATCGAGCGCCAGGTCGAATTAGGTAATGCCTTTGTCGAAGGCAGCAAAAAACAGGCTGACCTGTTTCAAAGTACCAAAGACCCTAAAGAGCTGGTTGAAAAACAAGCTAAACTCGCCGAGCAATATTCCGCTATTTTTGTCGAGGCAGCCAAAGAAAACATGGCCTTAGCACAAAAAGCCAGCGAAGAATATAAAGTCTGGTTTGAAAAAAACGCAGCCGCCGCTAATCAGGTCGCTCAGAAAGCAGCGCCTGCGGCAGTGGCAAAGTCAGCGCCTAGAACTGCACGCAAAGCAGCGCCAAGACGCAAAGCATAACTAAACTTGCTTAAGTTGGTTTAACCTGATGCGGGCCTGAAGCAGTCCGCGTCGAAAGTCTCTCCTCCTCTGTGTGAAAGCCATGGTCGGCAGCTCCTGCCGACCCTCTGGCTATTTCTAGCCCGCATTTCTCACCACCCTACTACTGCGACGGTCCCTTGCCACGCCCTGTGGGCATTTTACTCGGTCAGGGTCCTCGGCATAGCGTCAACGATGCCTGCGAGCCCTTGTGCCGGCACATATGCTGATAACATAATGCCGGCCTTTGGTCGTAAAACCCATACAGGACGCATCCTTTAACCGTCTCGCTACGAAGTCCGGTGAGAAATGCAGGTTAAATGGCATGCACCGGTTTTCTTGAGTAATTTATACTGCAATGCCGCGTAGTAATGCGCCAAGAAAATCATTACCGGTAACAATTATCTTCTCCTGTGTCCAAACTAAAATAACGTCATGCTTCAGGATATCATCATGTTTTAAATTGCGATCAAATTTAAGCATGGACATCGCTTCGCCGATGGTTGTTTTTGCATCATGAAAAACTACAGGCTTATGAGAAAATTGTGCGGGATCTGTGGTTTCAGGGGAAAGCAATGCATGGCGCAGGAATTTATCAGCATCCATAACTAATTTTGGCTCATTCGAGTTATCAGTAAATATAATCCAGCTTTTATCTGATGACTGAATTAACTTTATAAACGGATCATTGATATCTTTGATAAATTCTGGAAATTTAACCGAGTCATTCTCGCATTCAATCGGAATAATGCTGCTTTGGTGAATCGGAACACCTTCACCAATCACAGGCACATCGTCAATATTTAAAAAGTTCAGTGCGCCCCGGCCTTCTATTTTTGTAACATCTGTTTTTCCTGAAGACAATTCATGTCGAATTAACTCCTTTAATTCTTTTTCACGCAAATATTTGATTCCTTCCTTGCCAAGCCAGAGATCAAGGATGTATCCAGAGGGCCTGGCAATGGGATATAAGATGAATTGATAAAATCTTAAAACCGGATAGAAAAAAGATGCAGTCTGAATAGCGTGTCTTGAAAAGTAGGCTTGTGGCAGAATCTCGCCAAAAAGTGTGATTACAAAAGTAGAGAAGATGAATGCCAGCAGTCCAGTTAATGTGGAATTCGAGAGCAAAGTGAGTAAAACATTGAT
>JAHEKD010000137.1:0-3592 GCA_024638545.1 Gammaproteobacteria bacterium | reverse complement strand
CGTGAGCGTATAGTTCGAGTTATTCCTTAGAGCCGCAACTTTTGCAGCCTGTGCGTTGCCAGTGGATTGCTCAATATCAAGACGCAACCTGCTCACACCAAAAACGGCAAGGTTTAGTCCGGAGAACAGGGCAGACTGGCTGATGCAAAATAGAATGCCAATCCAGATCATTAATTCATTGCTCATGGTTATTTGAACTTCTCCTCTATCTCAAATTAAACGCGTCACACATCTCAATATATAAGAAAATCACGGTAAGTGCAGGCCCGGTTATCTGTGCTTTAATTACTCAAGAAGTTTTTCGTGAATCTCTGGTCAGGCGTATACTCTGAGGATCTATATTTCCATTGCTAACATGTCCTAATTCGATTAGCGTTTACTAACCATAAATTTACTTTTTAATGCACCAGTAAATGATCCGGCACTATTACCCTTCACCGCTGAGCCTTGCAGTTGGGGGCATGCTTGCCCTGGTTGCCGCCATGGGTATCGGACGTTTTGTCTATACCCCGATTCTCCCGATGATGGTAGAGGATCTGGGGCTGACTGCGTCTCAGGCAGGTATGATTGCTTCGGTGAATTATCTTGGCTATATGTTGGGTGCTGCTGTTGCCGCGACATCAATGCTCAAAGGATCACCCCGTATCTGGCTGCTGGCGGCGCTTATCGCCAGTGCGGTGACAACAATCATGATGGCCTGGGCTCAGAGCTATATGCAGTTCCTGATATTACGTTTTGCCGGTGGCTTGTGCAGTGCCTGGGTGCTGGTGTTTGCTTCTGCCCTGGTTATCGGTCGACTGATCGCATCGGGCCGTGGAGAATATTCGGCTGTGCTATTTGGCGGCGTAGGTGCCGGCATTATTGCAGCCTCGGTACTCACCACGTTCGCTGCAGCCACCGGGGGTAGCTGGCGAACCGCCTGGCTCTATAGCGGGATAATGGCACTTGTACTGGCGGGTGCTGTGGCATCCCTGGTGCCAGATAGGGAACCGGTCGTCAGGGCGGCAAAAGCCCACCCACCCGTAAACAGCTGGCCTGGCACATGGTTGCTGATGGCCTATGGTTTATTCGGATTTGGTTACGTGATCACGGCGACATTTATTGTGCAGTTAGTTCGCTCAGCCGATTATTCTATCGTTATCGAAACCTGGATTTGGGTCCTGGTCGGCCTGTCGGCCATCCCTTCCGTATGGTTGTGGAACGCGGTGGCCGAACGACTGGGAAACAGCAGGGCCTTTGCCACTGCCTGCATTATTGAAGCAATCGGCGTCGCGGCAAGTGTGCTGGTTGTTAATCTTGGTGGCCTGATATTTGCAGCGATCTTCCTTGGCGGCACTTTTATGGGCATCACTGCCCTTGGCCTGACCGAAGCGCGCGCACGCTCCCATCAAGATCCAAGGCGTAGCCTGGCCATGATGACCGCTGCATTTGGTCTGGGGCAGGTTATCGGCCCTGGTTTCGCCGGCCTTTTGCGCGATATCAGCGGCAGTTTTTTCTTGCCGACCATTGTGGCCAGCGCCGCGCTGCTGGTGGCGGCAATGCTGGTACAAATCCGAAAGTAATTCCGGGGACACAATACTTAATTCGTGAATTAAGTATTGTGTCCCCGGAATTGACTAATAAAACAGGCATTGACATAACGCAGCTCCAAGGTGCCTGACCAGGCTAATTGCTGGTCATATATTCCGAATATTCGATAGTCAAAGCGGCGTAAATAATCTCGAATATCGTCCAGACATGCAAGATGCGGGGAATCATCATAAAAGCCGCATTCGACAAGAATGAAATCGATCTTTTTGGCCTTGAGTGTTTTTTCTGCCCCGATTAAAACCTGCAGATCATATCCCTCGACGTCAATTTTAAGCAATCCAACCCCGGCAATCTTTTCACAGCGCAGGAAATCATCGACCGTGGTTACATTCACGCTTTGCGTATTTTTCACATAATCCGGTTTAATCAACGTATTCATGCTTTCATGAGTTGTCAGATAAATCTGTGTTTCACAAGCTGTAGCGCCCAGCGCATCGGAGTAAATATAAACATTACTGAGGTGCCTGACATTTTCCGCGAGCTTGCGATTAAGATGTACAACCGGCTCAAAACAGTGGATGCTTGCGTCAGGGAAAGCCTGCTGGAACTTTATCGCAGATTGCCCGATATTAGCACCAACATCGAGAATAGTACTGATTGGCCTGCCAGTATTTTTTATATCCAGCCAATCCTGCCGGCCGTGGATACGGGTATTTTGAATACGCATCCCGGTGACTTTTTCCAGGGTGTCATTAATATAATTTTTGATTCGTTGTTTCATCATCCAATTCCGGGGACAGACCACGTTTAATTTCCCGTAGTTCTGGGAAATTAAACGTGGTCTGTCCCCAATTCAGCAATAGTTACTCTGGGGTTGTGATTCAAGTCTTTAATACTGTTAATTTTTTTGAAGCCGCACGATTGTAAAAGCACGCACACCTGCTCACTCTGATCATGGCCATGTTCAACCATCAACCAGCCGCCTTGAGTGAGATGATGCCCGGCCTTAATGATAATTTTCTTTAGGTCATCGAGTCCGTCCGGTCCTGATACCAAAGCAGAAACGGGCTCAAACTTAAGACCTTCATTCTCAAGATGAGGATCATTGGCCTTTACATATGGCGGATTACTGACAATCAGTTCAAACTGGCTGGCGTCCAGACTTTCATACCAGTCAGAATAAACGAATGTTACATTTGCAACATTTAATCTTTGAGCGTTCTCACGGGCAATATTGAGTGCGGTTTTAGAATCATCGGTTGCTACTACTTTTACCCCCGGCCGCTCGCTGGCAATCGAAATTGCTACTGCACCGCTGCCTGTTCCGAGATCCAGAACACGACTTTCAGAATTTTTCTCTATCACGCTCAAAGCAGTTTCCACCAGCAACTCAGTCTCCGGCCGGGGAATCAACGTGTCCGGTGTAACCTTAAATTCCATTGACCAAAATTCCTTCCGGCCGGTCAGGTAAGCGACAGGCTGACCTTCACGACGCTTTTCAGTCAGTTGCCGGAATGAGCAAAGCAGGTCATCGTTAACCTGCCGCTGCGAGTGGGTAATTAGCTCTGCATCGTTTAGATGGCCAAGGTGGCGCAGCAGCAAGCGGGCATCAAGGCGAGGTGTGTCAGATGCTGATTTGAGCTGCTCGCATGCCCAGTCCAGTAGTTGGCCGATAGTCAGCAGATTACTCTCCTGAGAGCGCGGCCAGCTGATCTGCCTGATATTCTGATATCAGGGGCTCGATAATCTGATCCAGGTTGCCTGACATAACCTCCTCGAGCTTGTAAAGTGTCAGGTTTATTCGATGATCAGTCACACGGCCTTGGGGATAGTTGTAGGTACGAATACGCTCGGAGCGATCGCCGCTGCCGACCAGGTTGCGCCGTGTTTCTGCCGTCTCATTTTGTTGTGCCTGCTGCTGCAGATCCAGGATACGCGCCTGTAAAATTGACATCGCCCTGGCGCGGTTTTTATGCTGTGAACGCTCATCCTGACATTCAACAACGATGCCGGTCGGCAAATGCGTTAATCGAATGGCAGAATCGGTTTTATTGACGTGCTG
>JAHEKD010000136.1 GCA_024638545.1 Gammaproteobacteria bacterium | reverse complement strand
ACACTAAAAAGATGCAGACACTACGTAGATATAGACAAGAGAAATAAGAATGACAAATTTGAATAAAAAAAAAGTTCCATATGATGATCAGCTATTCACATGCACTGGAAGAGTGGACAAAATTATTTTATCAGGACTTGCTGGCGATGTTTGAATCATTCATTCCTGGGCATCAGGAAATATTTTATGACAAGAATAGCCTTAGCCGCACAAAAAACCTGACAAATGAATTGCGATATGCAGTCGAAAACAGCTCGGTTTTAATCGTTATACTTTCTCAGCCTTATCTTCTCTCAGAGTGGTGTTCCAAAGAACTCGACTGGTTTGACGACATGAAAACACTCTGTGAACGTGGAAATTTATTCGTTGTACGTGCGATGTCACAAAACCATATCAATGCATTGATTGAGAAAAGCAATCCACAGATTAAGGAAAGGTTTGAGAAATTTTTTGAACTTGATTCAGTGGGGTATGAATTTTTTATAGATGCAAAAAATAACAAATTTAGTTTCCCGCTGTGCTGGAGCGGTAAAACGGATACAGAGCAATTAAGCAGATATGATCACCTCATGAGAACACTAGTCTCGGATATTGCCACATATCTTGACGATAACGATGCTATTGAAAACACAAACGAAAAACAGGTACAAGCAAGCGGTCAATCTAATTCAGTAATTCTCTCACCGCTTTTATATCTAAAAAATGAACAACTCTGGCAAGATAAATCTAGGCAACTGATCGATAAAAACATCCCTGTTTTACCAGCACCTGAGTCATTAGTATCGCTGAAAAATGAAATCAAAAAATCTGAGGAATCTGCGCTTAAGCTGGGTGAATTTTATCAGGACCTGCTAAAACAGAATCCCACCGCAACCTGCGTACAGTATCTACCCACTGCTGATCATCATTTCGACATTAAGACTTCACAGGAAAGTATAAATATTGAGCTATCAGAAATAAGCAAGTTTCTTGGTACGCCTGTACGGGTACTATTTTCATTAGCTCATGAAATTGCGGTCTTTTCTAAATACGAGAACCTGAATTACATATGGGTAGATGACGCGGTTAAAAGCCAAAAAATAGCCAATTGTGGTGGATTAAACGAGTTGCTCAATTTTTTAAAAGTCGATGTTTCTACAAAGAGACTAAAATCAGAGGTTTCAATTGATTACTCAGTCTACGACGAGAAAGAACAAAATTATTTCTCGCAGGTACAAAGGCAACTATACAGAAAGTTTCAGGATCAAATCAGCGTCAAGGGCCTTAGTACAAAAGATGTTTGGAGAGAATGCTCAAGCAAGTATATTAATGATAAAAAACTGACTCAGGAGGATGTTTATGACGATCTGGTCTTCAATCAGCTAAAGCAAAGTGACTATCTACTTTTTATTGCAGGTAATCGTCCTGCAATTGAAATCGATGCTAACTTTGATGAGTATGAAAAATTATGGCGCGAAAAATGTGGTGATAGCCTTACTTCAAAACAAAAAGGCGCGTTCCTGATCTGGAAGGATTCCGGCGCGCAAAAATTTCAATTGTCTGAGTATAATTTTTTCCCCTATGGACCCTTTGATAATAAAAACAAACTTTCAGAACAGAAGGATTTTCAAAAGTTTTTAACCGATTTGGATAAACGAATTTATCAGCAGCAAACAAGTAGCGCTATTAACTAACTAAAGATTTTATTTCGAAATGCATTTTCGCAGTGAAGAAGTCATATATCCCTACCCCGGTCTGCGTCCGTTCAGGGAAAACGAAGCATCAATATTTTTTGGCCGGCGTAAACACGAAAATATTCTGCTTGAGAAATTACGAAAATTTGGCTGTGCGTTTCTGATAGGCCCCTCGGGCTGTGGCAAATCATCGCTGGTTTGTCCGGGTTTGTTCCAGGCACTCCAGAGTGGCAGGCGCTTGCAGGATACTACCGGCAATTGGGAATTTTTAACGTTTACACCAAGGAAAACGCCGATTCAAAATCTATATAATTGCCTGCACCAGACTTTCAGGAAATATAATAAAGATTTACCGGTCGAACATGTACTGCCTCATCCGGAAGACTACGATGAGTCATCGCTGCTCTATTCAATTCAATCAATGCCTTTAATTGATGCTGAAAACAACCAGGCTCAATTACTGCTGGTCATTGATCAGTTCGAGCAAATTTTCAGCGTCTTTAAAGATGAGCAGCACAGCTTTGCAACACATTCACAATTCAAATCACGCTCAAAGCTGTTCATTGAGAATCTCATTAACCTATATCATTCTATCCCGGATCATGTAAGCAATGTTTATCTGGTGTTTACAATGCGTTCTGATTTTCTCAGTGACTGCACCTTGTTTGAAGGTCTCCCCGAACTGGTTAATCGAACTCAGGTGCTGATGCCGACCATGGGTGAAGAACAGATTGCCCAGGCACTGTTTTTTCCAGCCGAGTCCAGGAACGTAAATTTTCAGCCTGAACTAAAGACCGAAATACTGGAAGGGATTCGTCGCCTTAGAAATACCGAATACAAGCGGGGTTTTGACTTTTTACCGCTTGCGCAGCACTTGATGCAGCGGCTGTGGCTGAACTCCTCCGATAGACGTGGTCGTCACCAGAGTCTGAGAGATACAGTAATTGATTTACATGATTACGAAGAAGTTGGTGGGTTGAATGATGCCTTGACAAACCACGCTGAAGAACTCTATGCATTTTCAGATCGTGAAGACAAAAACGAACTTCAAAAAATCACCAGAATTGTATTCACACGTCTAGCAGCCAAAGCTGAAGAAGGCAGGTACGTTTCTAAGAATGCCCGGTATTCAAGTTTACTCACTTTGATCAATTACATCGTTTCTGAGGAAAACGCAGAAGAGCAGCTTGATTTCGTACTCAACATATTCATGGCCGAAGATTGCAGCTTTATCAGAACAGATGAAGAATCCAGAAATAAACAGGATCAGATTTACTTTATTGGTCACGAGGCATTAATTCGTCAATGGGAAAGACTCAGGAACTGGGTTGACGACGATACAAAGCTGAGAAGTTCATTCGAAAGTTTCAGTCAAAGCACAGAAAAAAAGCGGGTTCAAAATGCAGTTGATTTAAAGGGGGATCTTAGACACTGGAAAAACATCTACTTTAAAGAATTGACCGATAAATTCATACCCGATGAAAAGTGGTATTTAAACTATTTTGACGCAGAGGAAAACGCGAGCGAATTTCAAAATTTAAAAGTAAAATATAAACAGGGGATCGATGAGGACAATGCACAGAAAAAGAAACAAAACCTGAATAAGGCGCTGCTTTCAATTTCAATTTTGGTCCTTGTTCTCGCTGCTTTATTGTTGTCCAGCAGCTACTTTAAGGAAAAACGATCTCATCAGAAAATTGCAGAACTTCAACACAATACTATCGATAATTTATTCAGCAACCACATGGATGTTAATAATGAAACTGTGCACTATATAAAAGACAGGAAAAACAAACCTCAACTCATCGAATATTGTTTAAAAAAATTATCAGACTGCTACACTTATGAGACGGACAAATCAATGCTCGGGACGGACAAAATGAAGCTTATTCGCTATCACTACAGCGGTCTGCTTCACTACAAGTGGAATCGCGGTTTTAACCGGGAACAGATTGACTTCAATGTCGAAAACAATCAATACAACAGGTTGAGTATTATTAACCTGGATAACCATGAGCCTTACCTCTATCTGTTCGATTTCACAGATCCACAGTCCAGAGTGATGAGGCATGAAAACAGTAGCAAAAATAACTTTTTTGAGTTAAACGAGGATCAGCTATTTAAATCCTGTGATTGGACCAAATCGCGCGGTTCGAACTACAAATTAAAAACAATCACTCTTGGGGGTAAAGACTTTCTGGCTGTAGGTCTTGATGGTAAATGCGTATCCATAGGCTATTTCAGGCAAGATGGCAATATCAACTCCATAATATGGAAAAAGCTCTTAGCACAGCGGTCAAATGATGCTGAAAAGAGCCAGGTCCATCATTCCATTGAGTTCTTGTCCAGTGATTCATTTGCACTGATCAATACCGGCTATGAACATAGTAACGGCGGAACCGGACCCGGAAAAAACATCACCAACGTAAGCTTGTTTAATTTAATAAATGATTCGGACGTGGTTAAAGTTAGTCGACGCGATAATTTTGTAATCGAGGATAATCAATCGAAATATGCGGGTAAAACTAAAGCTGACCATATTGAAAAATATCATCTTTTCAAGAAACACGATGGAGATTACAGCCTGGTATTTCAATATACCCATGGCAATCTTGAGGTTTGGGAACTCAACGCGGATGCTGAATCTACACTCAGAGGTGAAATCAGTAACCTGAAATATATCGAAAACGTGGCTCAGTTGATTAATGACCAGATACTGATCCTGCAGCCGTATCAGGTACTAAGGTGGAAACCTGACTTGAATCCCCAAAAAAATGAGTTTTACCCGGTCCTGCTCAAAGCACAAATTGGTGGCATTAAAACACGTTACGAATTATCCGGTGATAACCAGTTTTTATATGTACCGGGTAATCCGGATATTAATACAGCCTTACCAACCATAAAAGAACTGGACCTGATTAAAGGTCAAACCCGAACATTTATAGTGGACTCGGAAAATTCATCGATTCGTCATCAGGATAAAAGCTTTATTGATTTTTTCTTAAGTGCAGATGATGGCAAATTAATGTCGATTCTTCAAAATGGCCAGCTCGTAAGCTGGGATACAAAGCCTGGAAGCTGGTCAAACCTGTTCGCACTGAATGGCTGTTCTCTAGGGGATAAAGGTAGGCTAAGAGGCTATGTAGACGAAAAAAATCATATTGTGCTGGGTGAATACGGGAGCTGTGAAGCACTAAAAAATATAAATCTGTTCACCGAGAAACAGGTTACAGAATCTGATAATGGAAAGTACATGCTGCTGAATGATTCGGACAAAACAGATAACTTCCAGATTCTGTCAATAGAGCCGCCGGAGCATAATAATACAAAATCTCAGTCGGATGATGATAGGATGGTTTACAGATTGAATCAGGAGCAATACGTTACTGATATACAGATCGGGCAAATAGGCAGGCTGGTGAATAACAAATCTTTTGCAGAGGAATTAATAAGGTTAGGCGATATTGGTCATAAATTTATTCAGTGCCAAAGCGCCGACAAGCAGCAACAGCCATTAAAAATACAGTGCGCAATGTTCATTGAAATGAATCTGCAAATTAAAATCAATAATACTCCGGTAACGGAAAATTTCCTGTTTGTCAGTCACACTGTTCATGAAGACATCGAAAACATGCAATAGTCGGATTGATATGCTGGATTATCATTGCCGCTAACAGGCTTCGTACATTTGCGTAAACTTGTCAGCGCTAATGCAGTAGGCATCGCTTCCATCCTCATTATTAGAGACCAGGTAATCACCGGCCTTGTAGTGTGACTTGCCCTCCTTGGTGTTTACACTGCCATCTTCAGTTGCTTTCTCAGCCCAGATCGGTGTTGTTTTTACATATTTCCCATCGCCTACTTTTCGATAGGTCTTTTTAAACACGTCATTATCGATGGTGTATATATCGTCGCTGTTGTTTACCAGCCAGTCGCCCGCTTTGCACTTTTGCTCAGCCCCCCATTTTTGATAGCGGAATCCATCAGTTTCAATGTCCAGCTGAACCGCTATGATGTACTGGTCAGGTTTCTTTCTATATGTTCTGCGCATTATTTGAAGTACTGAATAATATTTAAATTTATGTTTCGATGACATCATTCTATCAATTTATTAAAAACTGTTGTGACAATCATGCATTGATACAGGCTTCATCTCGCTGGCTTGAGCTTATCAATGCCTCGTGACGGGGTCTACTTGCAACATGATCTCATATGGAATCCGACATTGGCATTGCGGTGATCTTCAGCTGCTGTGCTGACAAAGTAAATCTTTAGAATACTATTGTAATAATTAAATCTGCTTTATATGATTTATTAAAGACAACAGGAGAAGCAAATGAATATCAAAGACCTGACTGCAGTGGTCACGGGTGGCGCGTCCGGACTTGGTTACGCGAGCGCTGCAGCACTGACCCAGGCCGGGGCGAAGGTTGTGCTGCTTGATGTCGGCCAGCTACGAGTTGATAGAGCCGCCGCAAAAATCGGCTGCCTCGGATTTGAATGTGACGTGCGCGACGATCAGCGGGTTGCTGAGATCGTGGCGCAGGTCGGCGAGGAACTCGGATGTGTGCGTATCAACGTTAACTGCGCCGGTGTGGCGGGGGGTATGCTGCTGGTCGATAAAAACGGGCCGGTGGATATTGACAGTTACAGGCGGGTTATCGAGATCAACCTGATCGGCACTGTTTCATTAATGACCCGGTGTGCAGCGCAGATGATGCAGGCTGATGCGCTTAATGATGATGGTGAACGCGGGGTGGTGATTAACACCTCCTCGATTGCTGCGTTTGAAGGCATGATAGGCCAGGGTGCCTATGCAGCCTCAAAGGGCGCCATCGCGTCGCTGTGCCTGCCTGTCGCACGGGAGTTTGCAGCACGCGGGGTGCGTGTGATGGCGATTGCGCCCGGTTTGTTTGAAACACCAATAATGGACCAGATACCGGAAAAAGTTGTTGACTCCATGCTGGCGAAAACCCATTTTCCAACGCGCATGGGCAGGCCGGAGGAATTTGCTGACGCCGTGCTGGCCATCTGCCGAAATCCGATGTTCAACGGTACCACAGTTCGACTGGATGGGGCCGTTCGACTGGAGGCAAGATGATTCGATAATACCATCTTAACGTCGGCAACACTGAAAAAACTGATTAACCGGAAGACTAAATGCTAGATCTTAGTGAAAAATCGAACGAACTCCTTAAGCGCCTGTCACACTTTATGGATCAGCATATTTATCCCAATGAGCGGATGTATATGGAACAGCGCGAATCGGCGGTAGAGCGTTTCGCGCCATTACCCC
>JAHEKD010000135.1 GCA_024638545.1 Gammaproteobacteria bacterium | reverse complement strand
ACAAATCAACTGTACTTTATTAGGCAAGCCATTGCCCGGATTGGAGCGCGTGCCGTGGCCTGGTGAACTTGGCCAACGCATATACGAGAACATCTCAATTGATGCCTGGAAACTATGGCAGGAACGGCAGGTGATGCTGATCAATGAATATCAGCTCAATACGCTTGATGAAAATGCTATCAAGTTGCTGGAAGATCATATGATCGGATTTTTATTTGGTGAAGGCGAATATGTGGGTGCATTACCGGATGGTTACACGCCAGAATAGCAAGTGGGCTCGAAATTCCGGGGACACAATACTTAATTCATGAATTAAGTATTGTGTCCCCGGAATAATTGCTATTTGATGCTACTCAAATGCTGAAGAGTGTAGCGACAGTTTAATTTTCTTCCTTGCAGGCTTTGATTCAACAACGCACGCATAAGGTATTTACTTTGCAATAGTTGCCTGCTATCTGAAAATTTCTCATTCTCAAGCGCAATCAGCGTTGAACCGCCTACAATCCAGGCAGAGTCTAAATCTGTACCGTCACTGATAGTCGGCCCTGAATCCGGATAGTAACGATATAATTTATCCTCCAAAACAGGTGAATTGTTCTTGACGTCATGCGTCAATACCATGCCATAGCCAATTTCTGTTAACAGTCTTTTTTCGAAGAGCCGCAATACGACCTGCGGCGATTTGCCATCATGCAGTAATTGCAGGGTGTCATTGTAATGATCGAATAGCTGTTCATGTGGATCATATTTATGTAACAGCTTGATCAACAACTCATTCATGTAACAGCCACTCAGCCAGCCTGATTGAGCAAAGGCTCGAATAGCAAAAGTACTTTCGACGCCAGTTAACGTTTGTAATTCACCTTTACCTGACCAACTCATTAACAAGGGCTGGAATGGTCTGATGATTCCCCGCAGTTTTGATTTTACGCGTCTTACACCTTTTGCGAGCAAACTTACCCGCCCATAGTTACGAGAAAATGCATCTATTAACAGGCTGGACTCAGAATACGGACGGGTATGAAGAATATAGGATTCTTGATGCAGGACTCGACGTTTCATTAGTCCGTACGCTGCATGACATCAGGCATAATCATGCCAATACTCCATCGAAGTTTGAATCATTATTCTTCGAGGTAACCCAGGGTTTTGAGTGACAGATCGCTTTCAGCCCAGCCCTCCTTAACTTTAACCCACAGCTGCAGATATACTTTGTTACCAAAAAGTACCTCCATCTCATGGCGCGCCTGGGTACCGATCTTCTTTAAGCGGGCACCTTTTTTCCCCAAAAATATCGGTTTATGCGATACCTTTTCTATCCAGATTAAAACTGATATTCGGTGCAGCGTTTTAGACTCTTCAAACTCATCGACCTGCACAGCACAGGTGTAAGGCAGCTCTTCACCCAGCTGTATGAAAATCTGCTCTCTTACGAGTTCCGCTGCCATAAATCGCTGGGTACGATCTGTCACCATCTGCTTTGGGAAATCCGCCTGCCCCTCGGGCAAATACCCATGCAGAGAGTTTAATAATTGTTCAACTCCGCTGCCTTTTTCTGCCGATATCGGAATTATTTCTTCAAAGTCATGCTTCTTAGTACTTTGATCAATTAACGGTAACAATCGTGATTTGTTTTTAAGCATGTCAATTTTGTTAATCAGTAAAATCGATTTTGACTGATTCCGCTTAATAGCACTTAAAACCTTGTCATCATCTGCATGCCAGCCCCGTGCGTCAATCATCATCAGGTTAACATCAACGGCATCCAGACTGCTGGTTGCAGCGCGGTTAAAAATACGATTCAGATAACTTGATTCGCTGCGGTGGATACCTGGTGTATCCACCAAAATCAGCTGGTAGCGTTGGCGAGTCAATACACCCAGAATTCGGTGCCGGGTTGTTTGCGGGCGCCTCGAAGTAATTGATACTTTCTGACCAATTATTCTGTTGAGTAATGTGGATTTACCGATATTCGGCCTTCCGACCAGCGCAGACCAACCGCAACGATAATCACCGTGATGAAGCTTATCCATTAACATGATAGATTAATTTCAATTTCTCAAGCGCGTGTTTGGCTGCCTTTTGCTCGGCAATCCTCCGACTGCTGCCGCGGCCAAAGAATATTTCCGGAGACATCAGGGTGATACACCCAACCTCAAAAATCTGATCATGATCTTTGCCGCTGATCTCTGCCACCCGGTACTCCGGCACCTCGTAACCTAGTTTTTGCAGCCACTCCTGTAGCTGACTTTTCGGGTCTTTGAGCTGAACATTCGGATCAAGTAAATCCATCTTAGCTGCAAACGTTCTTTCAATGAAGGTTCTGGCCGGCGTTATGCCGCCATCGATATAAATTGCGGCAATGACCGCTTCGAGCACATCCGATAAAGTTGAGTCGCGCTCGTGCCCACCGGATCGTCCCTCTCCCGCGCCCAGAATCAAAAAATCGCTAAAACCAAATTCTCTGGCAACTTTTGCCAGCGACTTTTGCCTCACAATGCTCGCGCGCAAGCGTGTAAGAATACCCTCAGGCTCTTGAGGAAACTGATTGAAAAGACAATCGCTAATAATAAAACCGAGCAGGCTGTCGCCCAAAAATTCTAAACGTTCATAATTCAGTTTTGATTTACTCCGGTGGGTAAGCGCAAGCTCAAGCCACAGGATGTCACTGAAGTGATAACCAAGCTTGCGCTGCAGTTTGTCTAAATCCGGCATCACACACGCCAATCAAATAATACTGTCGCCAATTCTGGACCAGTTAAAACTGCCTTTATTATAGTTAAACCAGATAAAAAATGCCTTCCCCACAAGCAACCTGTCTTCAACAAAACCCCAGTATCGACTGTCGTTACTATGATCACGATTATCACCCATCACGAAAAACTGGCCATCAGGCACGATGAATTCAAAGACAGCATTATTGCCGCCCTCATCCCACAATATTTTATGTTTACGCCCACTCAGATCCTCTTCAAGCATATCAGCCAGCAACCCCGGCTCTCCCGCCTGCGAACCACTGAACTCACCCAATGCCTCAACATCAATCTGTTTACCATTTATCGTCAGACGCTTTTGTCTGTATTCAATCTTGTCGCCGGGCAACCCAACCAGGCGCTTGATGAAATTAGTCTCTTCATCCCTGGGATATCTAAATACAACAACATCTCCGCGTTGCGGATCACCAACATCGATAACTTTTTTGTTCAAAACCGGCAATCGTATGCCGTAGCTGAACTTATTGACAAGTATAAAGTCACCGATATGCAGTGTCGGCAACATCGATCCTGATGGGATTCTAAACGGTTCGGCAATGAAAGAGCGAAGCACAAATACAACCAGAAGCACCGGAAAAAAAGAACCCAGGTATTCATTCATCCACTTGGGTAACGTCATGACCCTGTTCAATACATATATGATTCCGGTTATAACGACTGCAATAAATAAATATAAAGGAAAGTTCATTTAGGAGTCTCCGCCTACACGTAATACAGCCAGGAAAGCCTCTTGCGGAATTTCCACCGAGCCAACTTGCTTCATGCGTTTTTTCCCTTCTTTTTGTTTTTCAAGTAATTTTCGTTTACGGGTAATATCACCGCCGTAGCATTTTGCAGTGACATTTTTTCTCAGGGCTTTTACAGTTTCACGTGAAATTATCTTGGATCCGATCGCGGCCTGAATGGCAACATCAAACATTTGCCGGGGAATCAGTTCACGCATCTTTTTAACCAGTTCACGCGCCTTATACTGGCTCTGTGAACGATGGGCCAGGATAGACAGTGGATCTACCCTTTCACCATTTATCAGTACATCAACCCGCACCATATCAGCACACCTGTAGTCGAGCAAATCATAATCCAGCGAAGCATATCCCCGGCTCACTGATTTTAAATGATCAAAAAAATCCAGTACTACTTCACTCATCGGAATCTCAAACTCCATTGAAACCTGGCGACCATGGTAATTTAAGTTTTTCTTAAGTCCTCGACGCTCCATGCATAAAGTCATCACGGGACCAATATACTCCTGTGGACACAGTATATGAGCTTCAATATAGGGCTCGCGAATCTCGCTAATATAATTTTGATCAGGCAATTGTGACGGATTATCAATAAATTCAGTCTGACCATCTGTACGGATCACCTCGTAAACTACTGTAGGTGCGGTAGTGATCAAATCTATATCGTACTCACGCTCCAGGCGTTCCTGAATGATTTCCATATGCAGCATCCCTAGAAACCCGCAACGGAATCCAAACCCAAGCGCCTGCGAGGACTCTGGCTCATAGTGTAGCGAGGCATCATTCAGACTTAGCTTTTCCAGCGCGTCCCGAAAATTCTCAAAATCAGCGCTGTTGACCGGGTAGAGTCCGGCAAAAACGGGCGGCTTTACTTCCTTGAATCCAGGCAACGCCACAGAGGTTGGATGATAGGCATCGGTTATCGTGTCTCCGACTCGTGCACTGCGCACGTCTTTGATACCGGCAATGACGTAACCTACATCTCCTGCATTCAGGCTCTGTTTTTTTAATTTCTTAGGTGTAAATACCCCAACCTCATCAACCATAAACTGATCACCGTTTGACATCATTTTGATTCTTGATTTAGCAATTAATTGACCTTCAACGACTCTTACCAGGACAACGGTGCCCAGGTAATTATCAAACCAGGAATCCATAATCATTGCTTTTAAAGGCTTTTCGAGATCGCCGACAGGTGCAGGAATTTTCTTTATCAGCATTTCGAGCACCTGTTCGATGCCCTGCCCGGTTTTCGCTGAAACTAGCAGTGCATCACCACAATCAATACCGATTACTTCTTCAATTTCAGCTTTCACCCGCTCCGGCTCTGCTGCAGGTAAATCTATCTTGTTAAGGACGGGCACCACCTCAAGGCCTAAATCAACGGCGGTATAACAATTTGCCACGGTTTGTGCTTCCACACCCTGGGCAGCATCTACAATCAGTAATGCACCTTCACAGGCAGATAATGATCTCGATACCTCGTATGTGAAATCAACATGACCTGGTGTATCAATCAAATTGAGCCGGTAGGTTTCTCCATCGTTAGCATTGTAATTTAAATTAACACTCTGGGCCTTAATGGTAATGCCCCTTTCTCGTTCAATATCCATTGAATCGAGTACCTGCTCAGACATTTCCCGATCTGACAAGCCACCACAGATCTGAATAAACCTGTCCGCAAGGGTTGATTTACCATGATCAATATGCGCAATAATTGCAAAATTACGAACTTTTGATTGTTCACACGTGGGCATTATTTTGCCGCTGTATATCCAGAATTTTAAAAGGTGCTTATTGTAGCTGTTTTCTTGATTGCAAAGGTGATCTTAAAGCAGAAATAATTGCAGCAGATCATGCCTGCTGGCACTGGTGACGCCAGAATGGTTGCCTGGTTTGTCTTAATTGTGAAAGATTAATGCCCTTGATGTCGAACAAAAAGCTCAATTGTCCGCTGCACGCAGTTGTAACTAACCTGATGTTGTTTTTTCGATAGCGTTCAAGAATTTTACCGGCAGGATGGCCATAACGATTGAGGTATCCGGCACTCACCGCGGCTACCATCGGGCTTACAGAATTCAGGAAATGCTGCGTAGATGAAGTTGCGCTGCCGTGGTGCGGAACCACCAGTAAATCTGCGCTCAACTGGAGCCCGTATTTCCTGACCAGTTTAAGTTCAGTTTCGCGCTCGATATCGCCAGGCAATAAGGCAGAACTGAATTTGCTTTGAATTTTCAATATACAGGAGCGATTATTCTCGCCTGTGACCTCCTGCCGGGTAAAAAATCTGAAATTTATCTCATCCCACTGCCAGGCAATCCTGTGATCACAATAGTTACCGAGCGTTTGTAAATGCTGTTTTGAGCTGTAGATCCGACTGACATCAATATCCGATTTAATCAAAGCATTCAATCCCCCCGCATGATCGGCATCGCCATGACTGATCACCAGTGCATCAAGTTTATTCACGCCCTCTGCCTTCAGCAATGGATAAACAACGCTTTCAAAGTAGTTAAATCCGTTTTCTATCCCAAAGCCGGTATCAACCAGCATATTATGATTTTCACTTTTAAACCAGATGGACAGGCCCTGACCGACATCAAAAATGTTGAGCTCAAATTCACCTGATTGTAATTTACTTTTCGGCTGGATCAACAGCGGTAAGAACAAAATGCACAGCATCCAACGACCGGGCCACATGCGAAACTGATTGAATACAAATACACCTGTTAACAACAAATACCATGTGTACGGATGATGGATTTCTGGCATTGATACCGAACCATTTATAGTACAAAGCAAACTGATGACGCCATACAGCCAATCTAAACAGTTTGCTGCATAAAAAAGTATAGGTTGTGAAATTGCGAGCCACCCAAGAAGCTGGAAAAATGTTCCAGCTAAAATTACAGGTAGGATAACAATCGTCATAATCGGAACTGCAATTAAATTAGCGAACGGAGAAATTAATGAGATCTCACCGAAATAAATAACATTCAAAGGACATATTGCTATCGACAGCAGGCACTGAATTTTAATTAATTTACTGATTTTTCGTGCTATTCGATGCTCAAACAAACCACTATGTGTGCCCGGACCAATATTCAAATGCACTGACTGCGACAAGATCAAGGCGACTGCCACATATGAGAACCAAAACCCTATGGACAGCACCGAACTTGGCCACACCATTAAGATGATCCATAAAGCTATACTCAGCGACTTTGTAAATTCAATTTTGTTATCAAAAATCCGAACTAGGACAAAGCAAGCCAGCATCACCCATGCCCGCCGACCAGAGAGTGGCAATCCTGTTAAAACCAAATATCCACCCGCAAACGCCAAACCTGACAACCATCCAAGTTTTTGCGCAGAAAAATATAATGACAACGGAACCAGGACCCGCCACAACGTCATAGTGAGAGCGCTAACCATCCAAAAAACCAAACCAATATGCAAGCCGGAT
>JAHEKD010000134.1 GCA_024638545.1 Gammaproteobacteria bacterium | reverse complement strand
TCGCATTTCCAGATGCAGGGCTTTACCCTTGTAGGGATGCGCAAAAGCGACATCCTCATCCAGTTCAACGCCTATACCTGGCGCCGTTGGCGGAATAATATACCCCTGTTCCCAATGAATTGGTTTTTTGAGAATTTTCGCATGAAAGCCGTTGAAGGTCTTTATACTCTCCTGAATCAGGAAATTAGGGCTGCACGTACATAATTGAATATTAGCCGCTGCCTCGATTGGACCACAGTAAAGATGCGGTGCAATCTGAGCGTGATAAGCCTCTGCCAGTGAAGCAATTTTCTTGCCCTCAAGAATACCGCCACTGCGACCCAGCGCCAGTTGTAAAACGGATGCCGCCTGGGCCTCTAGAATTTTTACAAATTCATACTTTGTTGTTAAGCGCTCCCCTGTTGCCACCGGAATGCTGGTCGATCGGGCAACCCTGGCCATTTCAGTAATATTATCCGGCGGCGTTGGCTCCTCAAACCATAAGGGGTCATATTTTTCGAGTCGCTTTGCCAGTCGGATTGCACTGGAAGGCGTCATCTGTCCATGTGTCCCGAACAGTAAATCGCATTTACTGCCAGCGACCTCACGCAGGCGTTTAGTAAAATTTTCTGCATGATCAAGTGCCGGCAGCGACAGCTGCCTGGGGTCGAAGGCGGTGTATGGCCCTGCCGGGTCAAACTTAATGGCGGTAAATCCCTGCGCAATAAACTTGGTCGCAACTTCGGCAGCCAGATCCGCATCACTGTAAACTGTTTTTTGATCAGGGTCTGTTGAATAATTGCTCATGAGCACCCGCTCATCTTCAATATCAGGATATAGATAAGTATATGATCTGAGCTTCTCGTGGACCTGGCCGCCCAGCAACTCGTATACCGGCTTGTTAAGTTCCTTGCCAATAATATCCCAACAGGCCGTTTCGATTCCGCTCAAAATGCCCATCATTGAGACATCGGGGCGCTGCGTAAAACCCGTTGAATAAGCTCTTCGCCAGAGCCTTTCAATTTTAAAGGGATCTGTGTTAGCGACCCAGCGTTCGAACACATCTTTGATCATGCGCTCTACAACAAACGGATCAAACGGTACGGAGTAGACCTCTCCAATCCCTTCAATTCCGGTATCTGTTTTTAGTTTTACAAAAATCCAGTACAGTCCGCCAAAATGCGGGGGCGGGTTTCCGACAACAAATGTCTTTAATTCATCAATTTTCACTACTGTTCAGTCCGAGATTAATTTTATAAGTAAAGTAACAATAACCCACAGGTATTACAAACCCGCTAACAGCGTGGCAATATAAGATCTCGAATATAGCACTCGCTGAGCCTTGTATATATTGCATCAGAATTAATGACCCGCATTTATTGCGTCACAGGCGATATTCAAAGTCAGGGCTGAGCCACCTCCAGAGGGAAGTGATAATCAAAGGTTTGAATATCTAGTTCCCAGTGCCCGGCGACATAATCAGTGAGCTTGCTGTCATAATAGTGCGCAAACGGATTCTGAGCCCGGGTCACGTTATGTCGTCTTAGTTCACATTTCAATCCGAGATGCTGACACAACTGCTGAAAATCCGCTGTCAATGATTCCTGTTTTAAGATAATGTCCACACCCAGCTTCCCGTCTTGTTTTTTTAAATAGTCATATTGCCTGGAATTCTCCTGATCAGCTTTGCGGTAAACGAATTCTTCAAACGTTTTGATGTTTTTAGCCCAGGCATGGCGACGGCGCTTAAGCACATTACTGTGCAGTTCGGACCCCTGCCTGAAATATTCATATTCCGAAATAAGTCTGGCCCAGGGATTCCTGACAACCGTGAACTTGGTATATTTTTCAAACAGTTTCTTTGGCATAACAGGCTCAACGCTTTGTAAATTTCCGTGCGTGCGGAACCTGAATGTCCTGTAATTCTTGTTTAATCCCAGGGCACTCATAAACCGCTGCAGCCGTGATGGTTTAAATTGGATAATGCCCTGCTCAGCGAGTGCACGCCTGATACTCATTCCGCCTGTTTTTGGAATATGGATAAAAATAAATTCATATTGATCAGAAATGATCACGATCTGGCCTGCTCATTAATTTCATTAAACATCTCCGCACAGATTGTACACAGATTCATGCAAACGGAATTCATTATTATCAACCGGGGACAGACCACGTTTATTTTTAAAAATAAACGTGGTCTGTCCCCGGTTGATCTTGATACTATCCCCCGTGCGCTCGCTGGAAAAGGCCGACAGCGCTACCGGGGTTTGAACCGAAAATGTAACCGTTGCCGTATCACATTCAGGCGGGCCGTCAGAATCACAAATCTGGTATTCAAAGGACTCGGTGAACACCGTATTACCGGTATTTGCAGCGGTGTAATCAAAGGTATCATCGGTGGGATCATTTGGGGTGTTGCCATCGTTAACGGTAACCAGGCCGCCGCTGAACGTGGTAATACTGGATACCGGATTTCCGCTGACAGGGTCAATAAGCAGAATCGGTGTTGTGCCGGGTCCGTCACCGCCAAACGTATCCGGGCCATTGCCGTTGTCTATCAGTGGATCAATATTCAGCATGTCACCGGGAAGGGTGAGGCTGCTGCCGTCAATATCGTCGTCCATGGCTTCGGGCAGGTTTGGCACAAAAATATCGACCAGGTCATTCGACTCGTCAACATCGAATAGTTTTTTGGATTTAATGACAAGAGTAGTTATAACTAAGGCCGTATTAATTATTAATCATTGACAGCAGTTATTGATTCCGGGCCATATCAATATAGTAGTCTCTTAAAGCTAAAGTCAATTCACCCGGCTTGCCGTTTCCAATCGCTGATCCGTCAATGTTAACGACAGGCATCACAAATGTACTGGCGCTGGTAGAAAAAGCCTCCTTGGCCTGTTTTGCCTGATCGACCGTAAAGCTTTTCTCAATAACCGTTAAATCATGTTCCTGTGCGAGGCGGTTTACCGCCCGGCGGGTGATACCGTTGAGAATCTTATTGCTAACCGGGCGGGTACAAATATCATTTTTATGGGTGATGATATAGGCATTATTCGAACTGCCCTCTGTGACTTCGCCGTCTTCAACCATCCATGCATCATCAAAACCGGTCTCGATAGCCTGTTTTTTTGCCAATGACTGGGCGAGCAGCATTGTGGTTTTAATGTCGCGCCGCTGCCAGCGAATGTCTTCAACGGTTTTGACTTTGATGCCATTTTTGGCTTTCGGAAGATCAACAATTGCGCCGGTTTGAGTAAACATAACCAGCGATGGCTGGATATCGTCAGCGTAATTAAAATTCCGGTCTTCGACGCCGCGGCTGATTTGCAAATACAGCCAGCCTTCGGAGATACTGTTCTTTTCGATCAGCTGTTGCTGTAACTTGACGAGTTCCAGGTCGGTAACAGGATTTTGCATACCCAGCTCAGATAGTGAGCGCTTTAGCCGCTGAAGATGGGCATCATTGTCGACCAGTTTTCCATTGATGATTGCTGAGACTTCATATACCGCGTCTGAAAATAATAAACCACGATCAAAAACTGAAATTTTGGCTTCTCTTTCAGCGACAAATTCGCCGTTGACATAGACTGTTCGCATGCGGGTTTCCTACCGATTTGAGTTATTGAAAATTATAGATATCAGCTGGCTATTCTAAACTATTTTTGAGATGCCGAGCACAAGCGCAGTTCCCCCGGAATTTGATTTTTTCAATAGCCCGCCGTCAGCGCACCCGTACGCCGGGGATCTGAGGCGCCCAGCCTGTAGCCCTCCTCTGATAACATGATCGATTGTGTGCTGCCCATGACATTTTTTACTTTAATCCTGTGGCCCTTATCGACCAGTGATTGAATTGTATCTTTGCTTAAGCCTTTTTCAACTCTGATCTCATCTGGCAGCCACTGATGGTGAATGCGGGCCGCATTAGTGGCCTCAGCAATATTCATCCCGTGATCTATGACATTCATAATCACCTGTAGTGTGGTGGTGATAATTCGGCTTCCACCCGGGCTGCCGGTCACCAGAAACAGCTCACCTTCTTTCAATACAATCGTCGGGCTCATTGAACTCAAAGGTCGTTTACCAGGCTCAATTGCATTGGCGTCACCGCCAATTAAACCATAGGCATTAGGCACGCCCGGTTTTGCTGAAAAATCATCCATTTCATTGTTTAGTAATATCCCGGTACCCTCTGCAACCAGGCCGGTTCCATAACTGAAATTAATGGTATAGGTATTTGACACAGCGTTGCCGTTCGCATCAATAACCGAGTAATGTGTCGTCTCATCACTCTCGTATGCGCCAGGCTCTCCGGGTTTGATATCCTGTGCACTGGCTGCATGGTAAAGATCTATTTTTTCACTTAGCTGTTTTGCATAAGCTTTGCTGGTCAGCCCCTTAACAGGCACCGGAACAAAATCACTGTCGCCAAGATACTCGCTTCTATCAGCATAGGCCAGTTTCATGGCTTCCACCATCAGGTGCAGGGTTTGAGAACTGTTATGACCGGTAAAGCCGATTGGAAAATTCTCCAAAATATTTAAAATCTGGATAATATGCGTACCACCGGAGCTTGGCGGCGGCATAGACAGAATGTCATAGCCTCGATATGTTCCATGAACAGGCTCACGAATCACGGCCTGATAGGTTGCCATGTCCTGCTTTGTCAGTAAACCTCCTCCACGCTGTACTTCGTCGGCAATCTTCTCTGCTATGTCACCGCTATAAAATGCCTCGGCACCTTTTTCGGCAATCAACGAAAGCGTTTTTGCCAAATCATTTTGCACGAAAGTTTCACCAGGCTGATAGTAGGAACCGTCTTTTTTATAGAACACCTTAGTTGTACTGGCCCACTGCTTTAAACGTTTTTCAAGGTTTTTTAGCGAATCTGATAAATCAGGTGTCATCACTATACCGTCTCTTGCCAGTGCAATGGCCGGCCTGATCGCATCTGCCAGCGACATGGTACCGTATTCTTTCAAAGCCAGAGCCATACCTGCGACAGTTCCGGGCACGCCTACCGCCAGTGGATGAAAACGCGATAATTGACTATCGACGTCACCCTCTTCATTGAGAAACATATCACGACTTGAATCAAGCGGTGATTTTTCCCGGTAATCAATGGCCAGCGTTTTATTTTTATCTGCCAGATGTACGATCATAAACCCGCCGCCGCCCAGATTTCCGGCGCGAGGCAGTGTGACGGCCAGTGCGAAACCGACTGCCACCGCCGCATCAACAGCATTGCCACCTTTAGTTAGTATGTCGACACCGACACGTGTTGCCACAGCCTCCTGGCTGGCGACCATTCCGTGCTGTGCGAATACCGGATGAAATCTGTCCAGCGAACTGTAAATCGGCGTTGTTTCAAAAGCATGCAGGGGATGGGTAACGAGCGTGCAGCTTGCAATGACCACAGAGCTTGCCAACACCGTTCCAAGTTTTTTTATTCTTAAATAAGTTCTAAGAAACACACAGCCTCCTTTTTAACATTATCACTATTCACCTATAGAGCTATTTAGTTTACAGAAACCTCAACTCTTGCTGGAGGTTAATTTTGACGCCAGTATTGATTGCCTGATCTTTGATAAAGGCGCACTGTCATCAATGTTTACAACACCGGTTTCGTCGTCGTAGATGAGACCCAGCTCATCCCACATAACATTTAAGTTAACATGAGCGGGCGCATCTTTCATTCGTTCGTACAGATCGCGCATGACCGTTGTGCCTGTATGACTATCTGCAATTTCAATGACCTCGTCGATGGTTGCTGTTTTGTCCAGCGTAAGCCCGCTCTCCATAACCGCTCTCATCGCATCCTGTAAACCCATTTTATACCGGGTTTGCTGTCGTATCTCCATATCTGCCACCAAACAGAATAGTGCGCCTCCCCAGTAAGTTCGCCCCCAGGTAGGGGTATTATCCAGACCCTTATCACCCGCAAGCGGCAGCCCTTTTGGCATCCCTCTCATGAAACCTTTCCATATAAAGCGCTCATCCAGATCACCCGCCTGAACCCTGGCAATCGACTCGATATAGGTTGGCAGACCTTCTTCTAACCAGTGATGTTGATCCGGTATATCAGGAAAAGCGAGATGAATAAGCTCATGGACGAGTATCCAGTCCCTGGTCAACTGCTGCTGGGTAACCTGATTACCTATTTCAACTATGATCTGCAGCACGGGCTGGCCGTAAGCCCTGCCTGTCCGAACTCCGCTGCCGTCATAATCATCAAGCACAAGGCCTGCCTCTGAAACCGGAAATTTTCCATAATAGTCAGCGACAATGCGGGCAGATTTTTTCACCCAGCCCATAATAGCCGCTTTACCAAGATCATAGGCATCAAGGTCCGCATAGATTATCAACCTTGAATCGCCGATATTGAGTATGGTTTTGTTTTCACTTGACAACGATAGAGATGAGAATAGCAAGGCTGACAAAAAGACGAGGCAGTTTTTTCTTTTTACAGACATCGGCAATCCTGTTGAGTTGTGAGCTGAATATAGATATGACAAGCGGGCACACCGTTAATTCGATAGATTACAGCAAAGTCGCGTTTGTGACCAGTCCAGGGTGATTTGTCATATAATCAAGCTCAAACATGGTTTTGAAAGTATTGAGAAGTAAACAAAATTTATTAATAGATGGGAATCATATCTGAAAAAATTGGCAGAGTAGTTGCCAACTACCTGGATAAAGAGCTGGAATCATATCAACCATTCTCTGTTCACGATACATCTGTATTAATTAAAACATTGCAACCATGTGACATTTTACTGGTTGAAGGCAATGCAAGAATCAGCTCAACAATTAAGTACCTGACGCAGTCAACCTGGTCTCATGCTGCATTTTTTGCCGGTGATATTGAGGGCCAGGCCAGAGATGGTGAATCGTGCTGCCTGATTGAGGCTGAATTAACCGAAGGTGTAATTGCCACACCTATAAGCAAATATCAGGACTTCAACACCCGGATTTGCCGCCCAGTGGGTTTATCCGAAATCGATAAACATAAACTGGTCAACT
>JAHEKD010000133.1 GCA_024638545.1 Gammaproteobacteria bacterium | reverse complement strand
GCATAGTCATTGACAATTTCTGCTCCATGCTCTTTCCAGGATTGCCGTGCACGGTCTCGGCGTTCATCTTTGGTGCCGCGATCAAACAGGCGAACAAAATGCGCTGGTCCACCGGCTTTTAAATGTTTTGCTGACGGGCTGAGCATTAATCCCATACCGCCAATGCCCAGGAGCTTAAGGGTCATGTTGAATCTCCTTGAATATTGCTGTTCATAAGATACATATAGTAGTCTTGTATAATTATAAAAACGCATTTTAGACAGTCAGCTTCGGCTGTGTCCAGATGCGTGTGAGTTAACGCCATAATATAGGCTAACCGCAGCATTAATTCACTGGAAAAGACAGATTAACTATTACCACCAGCTTAACATGTAAAAAAAATGGTTGCTAGATTTCAGATTAAAGTCGCTGCCCTGAAGCGCTTTGTATGCCTGATAGTCTGGATACCGCTAGATTTGCATGCCCTGGACAAGTGTGAACTGCCCCTACAGTACCTAAAAGAGTCAACTGAATACCAAAGCAATAATAACGTCAAGCAGGCCGATGAGCATTTTGATATTGGCCTGTCACTGCACCATCTGCTGATACACGAATGTGATTCAGTTCAATATCGCAAGAGCATAAACACACTGATCAGGCAGCATACGGTCAATCAGCGAGCACTATGTTCATCAGGTGTCCGTCAGGATTGCTATAGAAATACCAACAGGATGAAGAAATTCGGCGAATGAAAATATCAGCGACGATTTTACATTTTCATGTGCTGCATTTTTTAAATTACTGTTGGCATAGATATAAAAG
The DNA here is from genome assembly GCA_024638545.1 of Gammaproteobacteria bacterium. Lineage (GTDB taxonomy): Bacteria > Pseudomonadota > Gammaproteobacteria > Arenicellales > JAHEKD01 > JAHEKD01. The sequence goes on along the minus strand of JAHEKD010000133.1, from coordinate 6,212 downwards.
CCGGGCGCCGGATGATTTTTTTGTGGCGGCATATTTTGCGATCAGGTAAATGCGGGCTAGCAGACCATCGTTTTGTTTATTTCATACTTTGGTTACACCTGAGTTTTCGGTCAGTTCTTTTAAAATTCCATTTTCAATATTATAGATCAGTCCATGCACGGTAAGGTGAGCGCCTTTCTCCCAGGCATCCTGCACGATCGTCGTATTGCTGACATTGTTCACTTGTTCAAGCACATTGAGCTCACACATTAGATCAATTTTTTCATCATGAGCTGTGTTCAGCAACTTGTCAGCGTTAAATCGCTTTACATCCTTGATATGTCTCAACCAGTTGTCAATTAATCCATGCGAACGATCTTCCAGAGCGGCTTTTATACCGCCGCAGCCATAATGGCCGCAGACGATAATATGCTTTACCTTGAGTACTTCAACAGCATACTGTATGACGGAGAGACAGTTAAGATCACTGTGAACAACGACGTTGGCGATATTTCGATGCACAAAAACTTCACCGGGTGGAAGGTTAATAATCTGATTTGCCGGCACCCGGCTATCTGAACAACCGATCCACAGATAGTCGGGCGTTTGTTGTTTTGACAGGGTTAAGAAAAAATCCGGATCATCTTTCTTAATTCCGTTAGCCCAGTCCCGATTGCGTTTAATTAAGTCTTTAATAGAATTCAATTTCAAACTGTTCCTGAATAATTGATTTGATTTGCTGTCTATCCTATCATCCCGCACGCTAGAAATGTAAGTGCAAATCACGAGCCGATAACCAACAAATCGCTATTCATCTCGCTGGTGGGCCGTCTTACCTGGCTTGCGTTTAATACTGCCAACGCTGTATCTTTTGACATCAAATATCACCAGCAGAAACATACAGATTGTCCAGTTGCTCAATCGCCCAGTGGCTTGTGCTCAAGGATGTGGCTGATGTCGACATCACCGTGATTTTTTTTCAGGTAATCAAAGAAATCACTTCGCCTTTCAAAAATGTGATTTTTACCAATGCGTTCATACAGTCCTGAACGTTGAAATGTGTCAAGGACTTTAAATTTTGGTCTCAGTATATACAGTGTCACGCCAGCTATCTCCAAATGCTCTGACATCAGGGTCAGCATTTCCTCGCCAGTGGCGTCAATGTGCTCAACCGCCTCTATGTCAAGCGCCAGTATTTTCAGCTTCGGTTTACCTGCAATTGCATTCAGCAGCTGTTTTTCCAGGTAGCCGGCATTGGCAAAGTATAAATTTCCATCAAATCGATACATCGCAAATGTTTCTGATGTCTGTGCTTTGTTCATTTTCGCATCCTTGAGTAAACCGTCCCGGGTTTTGGCAATTTCTGCAAAATGAGGCGTCATAGTTCGGTAGATGTACAGAGCCAGTGACAAGCCTACACCGATAAAGATGCCTTTTTCCAGGTGTGGTGCATACCACAAGGTGCTGATAAATACGGTAAGCGCTACAAAACCATCGTGCGGATTAACGCGCCAGGCATGTTTAAATGGCTGGTATTTAATCATATTGAAAACGGCAAATATGATGACAGCAGACAGTGTCGATAACGGAATGTGATACAGCAAACCGGTAAAAAACAAGAGCGTCAGGCCCGTGATAATGCCCGTGACAATTGCTGCAAATCCAGTTTTTGCACCCGCTGAAAAAGCGACCGCAGTACGCGAGAAAGAACCTGACACCGGGTAACTCTGGCTAAGGCCAGCGATAATATTGGCAAACCCCTTGCCGACCATCTCCTGGTTGGCGGACAGTTTCTGGCGAGTTTCAGAAGCGACAGCTTTGGCGATTGAGAAGGCCTCGACAAAACTTAACAGCGCGATAACAAGTGCAGGCATTACCAGCATTTTAACCCGGCTAAATTCAAACTCAGGCATCGTAAGTGAGGGCAGACCTTCTGGCACATCACCAACTACTTTGCCTCCAAGACTTTCATAACCTGCCGCATAGGAAACAACTGTGACGGCGATAACGGTAATCACCGTGCCAGGTAACCTCGGTGTCAGAAATTTGAACGCATATAAACCCGCCAGCGATAACACTCCGACTATAGTTGTTATTGCATGTGCACTGGGGATTTGACTCACCAAGTATCCGATTGTTTCATACAGGGGGAGTCCGGAAGGCGTGTCAATGCCCAATAATTTTCCCAGTTGCAGGCTTCCGATCACGATTGAGGCTGAATTCGTGAAACCAATGATGACCGGATGTGAAAGAAAATCGACAATCACGCCCAGTCGTAAAAACCCCAGGATTGTCTGGATGATGCCGACCATGATCGCTAAAACAGCTGCATAGGTAATGTATTCAGATGCATTTAATTCCAGCGGGATTAATGCTGCAGCGGTCATTAACGAAATAATCGCAACCGGGCCATTGTGCAGCTGTCTTGACGAACCGAATATTGCGGCTATTATGGGCGCCAGAAATGCAGCGTAAAGGCCAATGTATGGGGGCAGTTCAGCGAGTTGTGCATAAGCCATAGATTGTGGAATAAGCACCAGTGCGACGGTCGTCCCGGCCATCAGATCAGCTTTTATTATTTCGGGATTTTTTAATTCGTCTATCCAGTCGAGAAATGGGATAAAGCGCTGTTTTGCACTGTTATAGATATTAGCAAGATATTCGTCCATGATCGGTATCATAGGCATCACTATGAAAATGTATAGTGTTTTTGAAAAAAAATTATTTAGATTCCCGATCCGGCAGGGCTTAATTGTGGGGTAACTGCACGTTGTGTGCGCGGTATTTCACCACATTAATGCTTATAATCTGATTTGGTTGCTATGGCAGGATTTCAAGGGCGCTGACTTTGTCTGTTGATCAGTCACCTCAGCATCCGGATTGCTCGTCACCATAGTATTAAAACTTGTTTTGACGAGTGGACTAGCCCGCATTTCTCACCACCCTACTACTGCGACGGTGCCTTGCCACGCCCTGTGGGCATTTTACTCGGTCAGGGTCCTCGACATCGTGTCAACGATGCCTGTGGGCCCTTGTGCCGGCACATATGCTGTTAACATAATGCCGGCCTTTGGTCGTAAAACCCATACAGGACGCATCCTTTAACCGTCTCGCTACGTAGTCCGGTGAGAAATGCTAGCCTTTTCTGGTATGGCACAAACCTTATGCAGGTTACAGTCTCTTTCTCAGATTACGTTTGAAAATATGAGCAAATACGAATTGAATTCGCAAATACCTGTGTGGATTTTCTAAAATTGGTTTTGGTATACATGCAGTCGCTAAAGATTTTAATAATCATGTCGGCGCTGAACTTGCAGCTAATACGCTGCACGCATTTAAAGCGGCGTTTGATATCAAAAAGCAGACTATGCCGCAGTGCACTTCGTAATGCTTTAACGAGTTAAGTATTTGATTCAAACTTATTCAACATTTAATATTGCAGGATTTGAGAATCCGCCTCTTCCAGTATTATCTATTGATGCAACACGCCAGTAGTATTGACCGTTGCCAAGCTTGTCTCTTAATTTGAGACGATCAGTTGGTTCAATAATTTTATCCAACAGGACAGACTTGAACTTTTTATCTTTTGCAAGCTGGAACTGTAAATTTTTAATCCCGTCACCCACGACCTGCCATGCGAACTCGGGTCTGCGATGCTGGCTGATAGAATTGATTAACGGCGCAACAATTAAGGGGGGCAGGGGGTATGCATTGACGGTAATGGTTGTTATTGAATCGAAGCCCTCAATATTATTGGTATCCGACGCTCTTACGCTAACATAATGTGTGCCATTTTCTAAAAAATAGATATCGTCGGCGCGATTATCTGTGGTTATCTTATTATAAATTGTATCAATAAAATTCTCGTCCATGGCAACACGAATTCTATAATATTGGGCACCATCTAATTTCTCCCAGCTCAGGGAGCCAAGCTGGTTATCTGTGTTTCCGGATTTGTGAAGTCGTGGTTCTGTAAGCAGCGTAACAGGCGGAGCTGACTGTGTATCTGAACTTGTTTTTGAACCGAGGCCACTGACCACGGCGACTTTGTCCTTAGTTTCCAAATTAGTGACATCAACCTGACCCTCAACAACTTCGGTAACCGTATCATTAGTTACCGAATCGACGCCTACCCTGAATACGGTGCCCCTTACAGCAGTTATTGCTGAGGGTGACTCTATTTCGAGCCTGCGTCCTTTTACCCCTTCGTCACTTATATCGATATCAACACGGCCCCTACTCACCACCAGCCGCGCCTTGACTACTGTTCCATCGAATGATTGCAAAAGCGCATTGAACTCAAGATTCGATTGCGGATATACGGAGAGTATCGATCCATCTGAAAATTCAACTGTTGCTGTGCTACCGGGCCCGGTTATCAAATTATCGCCAGCTTCGATTTGATAGTCCAGTGTAGGAGATATCTTCTTACTATTGTTTTGTATAACAATAACATGCCCGAATTTGGAAATGACATTTGCTTTTCCGGGCAGGCTGCCTAACCATTCAACAGGCGCTGTGATTGTGCTTCCTGGTTTGAGTAGGTACGGGTTATTTATTTTATTTGTCTTCTGCAGACGCTTATAAAATAAAACATCAATCATGTATTCATCTGCGATGTCCCATAGTGTATCACCCTTTTTTACCTCGTACTCCCACACCTGGCCGTAACAATTAAGACTAAACAATATGATCACAAGGCAGGCAGAAAGTAATTTCTTAGTGAATAATTTCATGATCTTTAAATAATATTAGGATCGAACCATAAGTTATAATAAATCCGCAGCCCGATAATATCTGTTAAAAATTGTGAATAATGATTGCAAATCATCAAACCGTGGATGCAATCCCGCTTCGATTGATCTGGAAAACTGCAGGCACCTGCCTGGATATAACCGGTTATATCCAAGAACATGGATGTGTAATAGTAGTAATAACATTCGTGGAATCGATCACAAAATAATGTAATGATGAATCAAAAAATTCATTACCAAATTGTTATCTCACCGGCCGGCGCGTTAGATATTGACATGACGGAGGCTTTACGACAACAGGAACTCCAACAACGCACCCAAGTATACGTCCAGTGTTTGGACATTTGATGAACAAAATATCATGACGGTAATGCGCAGTAAGCCAACTCCCGTAAGGCAGTATCGTGTATTTAATTAATCCTGGGCTATTATTCTGATCACGAAGGTCTGGTTTGTGTTTTCAGAAGATGGGAGTGAAATCAAAAATTCACCTTGGTCATTAAGTGGAGAGACGATTGTAGGTAAACTGTCAGGATTGGCGGGGATCTCCTGTTCCAGTATATAGGATTTTATCGCACTCATATCACGAAGCCGGTTTAATATACCGGCAGCGTTAATCGGCGGAAAAGCGTCGACAAAAAAAGCTGCTGATTCATCAAATTTTGACTGGCAACCATTACCATTAACAGCGGCGATACGAATTTCAATCGATGGCATAAATATTAAGTGAGAATTTCAGTCGAGTATTCTACTCTAAAATGAACAGACCGTATCGTAAAATTAAAAATTAGCAAAATATATATCAGGTCGTTAGCAATCAATAATAAATATATTCAACCCGCATTTCTCACCACCCTACTACTGCGACGGTCCCTTGCCACGCCCTGTGGGCATTTTACTCGGTCAGGGTCCTCGACATCGTGTCAAGGATGCCGGCGGGCCCTTGTGCCGGCACATATGCTGATAACATAATGCCGGCCTTTGGTCGTAACCCCCATACAGGCCGCATCCTTTAACCGTCTCGCTACGAAGCCCGGTGAGAAATGCGGGTTAAGCGTCTGATTCAGTAATGACTGCTGCAGAGGTATTAATGACTTAAAGTCAATAACATAGATGGAGGTTCCAAGTGAAGCCAAGTGATCGCAAGTTTCTGTATATATTTCGCTTATTGATCGGTTTATGTAAATAGCCTGTCTGCAGGTGACCTGATCAGAGCCGTCGGCTTGAAAATTATCGATCAATTCGACCATCATTCACTCAGGCGGTAGCGTCATCATATCCGGGTCTGTTTAAGAATTTTTAAATGCGATGTGGGTTGACCCATCAATCAAGATATAACAAACTAATCGCCTCCTCTGATTGGCTAATCATCATGAGGAGGCATAACCATACTACTGATTTAAGCGGAGAAGTCCCAGTGCAATACGTAGCGCCGAAAACAACCAGGGATGCTGTGGCCATTCTGGCCAAGGCCAGGGG
>JAHEKD010000132.1 GCA_024638545.1 Gammaproteobacteria bacterium | reverse complement strand
CATGGTTTGCGTCCAACCGCAACAATCAGCTTATCTGCCATGATTGACTGGTCGCCCTGCTTGTCCTGGAAACTGATGTTGACACCGTCACTATTAGTTTCGGCCGCGGTAACTTTAGTACCGAGTCGAATGTCCAGTCCCTGGCGCTTAAATTGTTTGGCTGCTTCCCTTGCGGCATGCTGATCAGCCGCCGCCAGAAAGGTATCCAGGGCTTCAAGAATAGTCACTTCAGCGCCGAGCCGTCGCCAGACGCTGCCCAACTCAAGGCCAATAACACCGGCCCCTATGATAGCAAGCTTTTCAGGCACTTCCTGAAATTCGAGTGCGCCGCTTGAGTCGACAATTCTGTCACCATCAAAATTGAGAAAAGGCAATTCAATCGGAATGGAGCCGTTGGCAAGAATGATGTTTCGGGCTTCAATAGTTTCAATAAGTTTGCCATCGTCAGGCTGTCTGACTTCAACTTTGTTACCGGCGAGCAGTTTTCCATGGCCATGAACTGTTTCGACCTTGTTAGCTTTAAACAACATCCCTATGCCGCCGGTAAGCTGGTCAACAATTTTTTGCTTGCGGTCGATCATTTTGGGCACATCAACCCTTACGCCGTCGACCTCAATGCCGTGTTTTTTGAATTCATGGGTTAACTTGTGGTACTGCTCGGAAGAATCCAGAAGTGCCTTAGAGGGGATGCAGCCAACATTCAGGCACGTACCTCCCAGTGATAGTTTCCCGGCTGCGTTTGTCCATCTCTCGACACAGGCAACCCGCAGGCCGAGCTGCGCACATCGTATCGCCGCAACGTATCCGGCTGGGCCGGAACCAATAACAATGACATCAAATGATCGGGACATACACACTCCTTTAGGTAACTATTCGCTTTCAAAACGCGCAATTATACTATGTTATTATTTTTGCTGTCACAGCGTACACTTACTTATAAACCGATTCCATAATGATGAAGGTAATAACCACCGGCAACACCGTTATTCTCACATCTGATGGGTGTTACGAGCGAAATCAGTCAGTTCTGCCGTGCATCGGTTATTAATTCCCAGGCTTTATTTACATCTGCATGGGCCAGATATTTTTTTGTATTTAGCGAATTAAATACGGCTGTGATACTATTAGCAGCCGGTAGCTGATTTCACGCAGAATCGGTCACGTTATAGCCCTATTTAACAACAATTGTTTGTTCAATCATATGGGCAGTTAATTTGAGGAGATCTTATGACAGTTAGTATTTCATTTCAGTTAAATGGCACATCAGCTCAACTCGATGTCGCCGATTCGCAGCTTCTGGTTGAGGCGCTCAGGCAACATGGTTCAACCGGCACTCACATCGGTTGTGACACCAGTCAGTGCGGTGCCTGCGTAATTCATGTCGACGGCAAATCCGTTAAAAGCTGCACAATGTTGGCTGTGCAGGTTGATGGTAAATCAGTCACCACTATTGAAGGCCTTACACAAGGCCAGGCTGAAGACATGCATCCAATGCAGCAGGCCTTTAAACAACACCACGGACTCCAATGTGGCTACTGCACGCCCGGGATGGTGATGAGTGCAATCGATCTGGTTAACCATAACCCGGATCCGGATGAAAAACAGATTCGAGAATGGCTGGAAGGTAATATCTGTCGCTGCACGGGTTACCATAACATAGTCAAGGCTGTAAAGCATGGCGCACAAATGATGAGGGAGGTTTAAGATGGCAAAGACAGGAATTGGCGAAGCAGTTGCGCGTCGTGAGGACTATCGATTTTTAACCGGGCAGGGAAAATATGTGGATGATATTAACCTGTTCAATCAGGCCCATGCCTGGATAGTTCGTTCGCCTTTTGCACACGCGACTATCAACAGTATTGATAAAGATGATGCTGCACAGATGCCCGGCGTTGTTGCCATCTATACATCGGAAGATTTTAGTGGCGCCGGTGGTGTACCCTGTGGATGGCAAGTCAATAATAAAGACGGCAGTCCGATGAATGAGCCCAAACATCCGATTCTGGCGGAAGGTAAAGTACGCCATGTCGGTGATCCGGTGGCACTCGTCATCGCACAGACCCGGCAGCAGGCACGTAATGCGGCCGAGGCTATCATCATTGACTATACTGAACTAGCGCCCGCCATCGATATGAAGGCTGCATTAGAGCCAGATTCCGCAGTAATACACGATGAAGTAGGCAGTAATCTTTGTTTTGACTGGGAGTTAGGTGACAAAGCGGCAACCGAAGCTGCATTCGAGGATGCACATCATGTGACCAGGCTGGATTTGATTAATAATCGATTAGTTGCAAATCCAATGGAGCCACGTGCAGCGATTGGTGATTATGATTCCAGCACGGGCGAATATACGCTTTATACGACCAGTCAAAACCCGCATGTGATTCGATTGTTGATGGGTGCCTTTGTATTAAATATTCCCGAACACAAGCTCAGAGTCTATGCGCCGGATGTGGGGGGTGGTTTCGGATCCAAAATTTATCACTATGCCGAGGAAGCCATGATGACCTGGGCTGCAGGTCAGTTAAAAAGACCGGTCAAGTGGACGGCTGAACGATCAGAATCCTTCATGTCGGATGCTCACGGTCGTGACCATGTTACCCATGTAGAGCTGGCCCTGGATGAAAATGGTAAATTCTTGGCGTTGAGATGCAACACGCTGGCCAATATGGGCGCTTATCTGTCCACATTTGCACCTTGCGTTCCCACTTATCTGCATGCGACATTACTGGCGGGACAATATACAACACCGGTAATCTACTGTGAAATTAAAGCTGTATTTACGAACACCGTTCCTGTCGATGCTTACCGCGGGGCAGGCCGGCCTGAAGCCACCTATTTGATTGAACGTGTGGTCGATGTTGCTGCCAGGGAAATGAATATCGATCCTGCTGAATTACGTCGGCGTAATTTTATCCAGCCCGATCAGTTTCCATACGATACGCCGGTTGCATTGACCTACGATACCGGCAATTATGAGGCCACCTTGGATCAGGCGATGGAGGCGGCTGATTATTCAGGATTTGAAGCGCGTAAGCGTGAAGCGGCTGCAAGGGGCAAGCTCAGGGGAATTGGCCTTTCCTGTTATATTGAAGCCTGCGGGATAGCGCCATCCAACGTGGTCGGTGCACTTGGTGCGCGGGCAGGCCTGTATGAAGTCGCCACCGTGCGGGTCAATCCAACGGGGTCAGTTACTGTCTTGACAGGCTCACATTCTCATGGCCAGGGGCATGAAACTACATTTGCCCAGGTTGTATCAGACATGCTGGGCATCGATTATGATGCTGTTGATATTGTTCACGGTGATACGGCAAAAGTACCATTTGGCATGGGAACATATGGATCCCGCTCTATCGCAGTCGGCGGTTCGGCCATATATCGTTCAGTTGAAAAGGTGATCAGCAAAGCGAAGAAAATCGCAGCGCATCTAATGGAGGCTGATGTTAGCGACATTGAGTTTGAGAATGGTGAATTCAAAGTAGCAGGAACCGATAAAGCCACTGCTTTCGGGGATGTGGCGCTAACCGCTTACGTACCGCATAATTATCCGCTTGAGGAACTCGAGCCCGGGCTCGAGGAGACCTCGTTCTACGATCCTGCGAATTTTACATACCCAGCCGGCACCTATATCTGTGAAGTTGAAATTGATCCTGAAACAGGTGTGGTTGAAGTTATGAGTTTCCATGCATCAGATGATTTTGGCAACATCATTAACCCGATGATTGTTGAAGGACAGGTTCATGGCGGCCTGGCGCAGGGTATCGGCCAGGCACTACTGGAAAGGTGTGTCTACGATGAACAGGGTCAGCTATTGACGGGCAGCTATATGGACTACTGCATGCCGCGCGCCGACGATTTGCCTTCATTTTCGGTAGACACAACAGTAACCGCCTGCACCCACAATCCACTCGGCGTTAAAGGCTGTGGCGAGGCGGGGGCGATTGGCTCACCGCCGGCGATTATCAATGCGGTCGTCAATGCTTTGAGTGACTACAATGTTACACACATTGACATGCCGGCAACACCGATGAAAGTATGGCAACATCTTTCTAACGGCCGGGGTTAAAGGAGAACAATATGTATCAATTTGCTTATCATCATCCTGATAATTTAAATCAGGCCAAAGAACTGCTGACTGCCGAAGAATCAAAACCTATCGCAGGCGGCATGACTTTAATTCCGACACTTAAACAACGTCTGGCTGCCTATGAGAGCCTGGTGGACCTGTCATCAATAGCCGAACTGCAGGGCATCAGCGAGACCAGCGAGTCAATTCGGATTGGCGCCATGACGACACACAGCGATGTCCATCACTCTGATACGATAAAAACTAAAATTCCTGCTCTTTCGCACCTCGCCGGCAGTATAGGCGATGTTCAGGTGCGTAACCGAGGCACTCTGGGTGGTTCAATAGCGAATGCTGACCCGGCGGCTGATTATCCAGCAGCCGTAGTCGGTCTCGGAGCGACCATCCATACCGCGGAAAGGGACATAGCTGCAGATAATTTTTTTACAGCTCTGTTTGAAACCGCTCTTAAGGAGAATGAAATTATTACAGCGGTAAGTTTTCCTGTGCCGGAAAAGGCGGGTTATGCAAAATTTGCAAATCCTGCATCCCGATACGCAATTGTTGGCGTAATGGCGGTGAAAACACGGTCCGGGATCAGAGTTGCTGTTACCGGCGCAGCCGGAAGCGTGTTCAGAGTTCCTGAGATGGAGCAGGCCCTGGGCGACGCGTTTACAGCTGATGCCGTGCGCGGAATTGCCGTATCATCGGCTGAGTTTAACAGCGATATGCATGCCACTGCGGATTACCGTGGACACCTGGTCAGCGTTATGGCTGCAAGAGCGGTAGATGCAGCTAATGCCTGATAGTACAAATGGAACTGCAACCCATACCAAATACGCTATGGACAGATAGCGGGTACACTGGATTGGTATTGCGCTATTGAAAAATACTTACCGGTAGTTACGCCAGGTTGGTGGCGCATCCGGAAGTTATCGCATATACCAGCTGGACAACTGGATCAAGGCCCTGACTGAAAATGATTAAATGACAAGCAAGTCCCTCAGTACCCTGCCGGAAACAGTTGAGCAAACTATGAGCTTGCTGGCGCAGCAGGGTTATATCGCTCATCGCAGTTTGGCGGTCACGCTGCTGCTTGCACTAAAGCTTGGCAGGCCGCTGTTCCTGGAAGGTGAGCCAGGTGTGGGTAAGACAGAGGTCGCAAAAGTATTGGCGGCGGCTTTAGGTTCCAAGCTGATCAGGATGCAGTGTTACGAAGGAATTGATATTTCAACTGCAGTTTATGAGTGGAACTATCCAGCGCAGATGCTGGCCATACGCATGCTGGAAGCAGCGGGTGAGAAAGTAGATTCTGAATTCAAAAAACATATCTATTCAGAAGAATTTCTGATCAAGCGCCCATTGCTGGAGGCGTTAAGCTCTACCAACGATATTCCGGCTGTGTTGCTGATCGACGAGTTGGACCGGGCTGATGAGCCATTCGAGGCCTACTTGCTTGAGCTATTGTCAGATTTTCAGGTGACTATACCGGAGATGGGCACAATCAGCTCGCAACGCAGACCGCTGGTAATTTTAACCTCGAATCGAACCCGTGAAATACATGATGCGGTTAAGCGGCGCTGTTTCTACAGCTGGGTTGATTACCCTGACGCCGAGCGCGAATATCAGATTGTAAAACTTAAAGCCCCGCAGGCAACTGAGCTGATTGCTGCGCAGGTAGTCTCATTCGTCCAGAAACTCAGAGGTGAAGACCTGTTTAAAAAACCGGGGATAGCAGAATCCATAGACTGGGCGAATGCATTGGCCCAGTTAGGCGTTGGCGAACTTGATGTTGAGACAGTTCAGCAGACCATGGGTGTTGTTTTAAAATACCAGGATGATATCGAACTTATGTCTGAGCAACAGATATCAAAGCTGCTTGGTCACTAGACACAGGGCAACTGAATTTGTGAAACGGTCATGACTGCCAATTACTTTTCATCAATTAATAGCTCATCGACTCAGAACGTTATCCTGACAAATTGCGCTCTGCACATAGCATCAAAAAGTTTTGTGCAATCGACCGGGCTATGAAGGGTGCCTGATATTGACCAATAATCACAAAGCGCTGATTGAGGCTATCGTACACTTTGTTGGACTGCTGAGGAAGGCGGGATTAAAGTTGGGTCCCGACATCACCTTAAAAACGACTGAAGCTCTGGTCACATTGCCTCCAGTCAATCACCAGGATTTATACTGGACTCTCTATGCCTGCATGGTAACTAATATGGACCAGGTCGAAATTTTTAACCAGGTTTTTGCTCTATACTGGGGACATGCAAAATTACCTGATTCGGCACTCGCCGTCTCGCTGCCGCGCAGTAAAATTCAATCAAGGGGTGAAAAATCGTTTTCCAGGCGTACTATGGATGCTTTCAAACATTATCAGCAGCCGCCTGACGACCCTAAAACCGAGATTGAGAAACTCAAGCTCAGCTGGTCTGATCACGAGCATCTTGAGCACATGGATTTTGATTCAATGAGCAGCGAGGACTACCTCAAAGCCCAAAAATTATTGACCATGCTTAAAATCATTTTTAATCCTGTTACAACAAGACGGTTCAGGCATGCGCAACAGAAAAAGAAAATTGATTTTAGAAACACCATGAAACAAAGTGCAAGGACTGCGGGTCAGCTGATAGCCCTCAGATACAAGAAACCTAAAACCTTCTATCCGTCGGTGTTAATGTTGATTGATATATCAGGCTCTATGAGTCGGTATGCGCAAATCATGCTCCAGTTTGCCTATCTTTTGAATAAATCCAGAAGTCATGTGCACGTATTTGTGTTTGCAACCAGGCTAAGTTGTGTATCGGCGGATCTGGCCAAAGGTTATATTGATGAAGCACTTAAGAGAATCGGAGAAAAAGTAGACGACTTTAATAGCGGAACGCGAATTGGAGAATGCTTAAAAGAGTTTAATTACAGGTATTTGAAAAGAACAGTCAATTCAA
>JAHEKD010000131.1 GCA_024638545.1 Gammaproteobacteria bacterium | reverse complement strand
TCCCGAGAATTTAATGATGAGAATCATGCCAATCGCTGAACAACGTAAAACAGTTTTATACGGATACACCAACTAACTTCCAGGCCCGCTTTGTGAACATCACTTCCATACTGCCATTACCAAAGCGATCTCTTGCTTTTTCCAAGGTCTTGTCTGCCCAATCATTGAAGGTCGCATTTGGATTATTTACAGCCTGCATCGTATCGTACCATATATGACCGGCTTTCTCCCACGCATTGCCGCCCAGATACTGCGCCAGTAAATAGAAGGCATGATTTGGAATGCCTGAATTGATGTGTACGCCACCATTATCGCTGGTTGTATTTACAAACAAATCCATGTGATACGGCTGTGGATCTTTACCTAATATTTGGTCATCGTAAGCCTGGCCTGGTGCCTTCATCGATCGCAACGAAACACCATTGATGTCGGGCCCCAGTATTCCTTTGCCGATTAACCAGTCAGCATCAGATGCACTTTGCTGCAAATTGTACTGGACGGTCAATGCGCCGAAAACATCCGCAAAACTTTCGTTTAGCGCCCCCGACTGATCACGATACATTAATCCACCTGAAAATTGGACCACACCATGTGAAAGCTCATGTCCAATCACGCTTAGCTCAGTCATGTGCGTAAAAATAACGCCATCACCATCCCCGTAAGCCATCTGCTGTCCGTTCCAGAAGGCGTTATTGTAATTTCTTCGATGATGTACCGTCGATTTCAGCGTCATTCCATTACCGTCGAGAGAATCACGTTGATACTGCTTGAAATATAAATCATAGACAGTTCCTGCACCATCATAGGCAGCATTCACAACATCATCCATGGATGCCGGATCGCCCTCTTTGCGCACTAATTTCCCGGGAAGACCCGCCTTTTTCTGACCGTCATAAACTTCACGGTTAGCTTTTGGTTTTGCATCCGCTCGCAGTAGCGGTGCAGGCATAAATGATGTTGGCGGTGTAGCTTCTATCCTGTCTTCCCTGTAGGACTCGGCATGCTTAATAAGATCCTGCGCCATTTTGCGCATTTTTTTATTCCCCCGCATGCTGATTGCGTCCAGCATATGTGGAGGTAATATGCACTGTATTGAATGAATATGATTTTTATTACACATTTGTTTATTCCTCACTTTAGTTATTATGATTAATTGATTCCAATAGCAATTCTGCCAGCAGCGCCAGCTCATGTCCCTGCGAGCTTTCTATTCGAGCAATTTCCAGGCCTGAAAACTGTGCAGCAAGGCTATGATGAAAATTCTCAGTACAAAATATACATTTAAATTGCTGTTGACTACAGGTGCGTTCATTTATCAGTCCCGCCGCGTGCCGGCCCTATCTTTCAGTGTTTTTATTTTTATTAAGACTGTATATCACTGTTTAATTATGGATTCAGTGATATTTCGCACATAACTGCATAATAATCAAATAATCTTACCTGAGCAGATATTTTCTTATCATTCCCGGTACTTTCGGACCTATGGGAATTGTTGAATCAAACGTAATTTTTTTACTGAGACGCCAACAATGAATAAATTAAGTGCTAACATGCTCAAATTATTTCCAGAGGTTTTGACAATGAGTGACGATGTTTATAAACATATACGTGTGACCGGCACTTCGACATCAGGTTCTGATGACGCTGTGAATAATGCGATTAATACAGTGTCAAAAACAATCGACGAGATTAACTGGTTTCGGGTGATTGAGACCAGGGGTTATATTCAAAATAAAGCGGTAGCCTACTGGCAGGTCACCGTTGAGGTCGGATTTAAGATAAAGCCCAGGGAATGAACACCCGCAGTAATCTCAACATTGCCAATAATCTTGACAATATATTCTCAATTTGAATCAATAGCATTAGATGGGCAGTCAAATTGTCATTGTTGTTATTCACGAATTTCATTGTGATGACCGACACCTTTACTGATGATATATCTGGCCATTTGATGAGCACACGATATTGCCGTATTGACGCCAGCCGGCCCTGATCGAAGAACTTATTAATCAAACCAAAACTATCGTTTTGACCGGTGTCATGCAAAATTGTTGCTGCTGATTTTTTTAATTGTTGAGAATTATAATCGCTGAAAATTCAGGGCATTATCGCTGTTAACCTTGAATCAATTACGGCTTAAAATGTCTTGATCGACAGATTAATCCTAGACTAGCAGCCGTTGTCAAACCTGTGTAATAATAAAATGCACTGGTATCGTCTTAATTAATATTCCGGTGACATCTAAGCGAGAAAAGTAGTACCATGAAAAAAATTGCCTTGATTTTTTATTTGTTTGCCTTCAATTCACTGGCTATTGAGAACCAACTGAGCATCTGCACCAGGGACAACGAATTAAGGGCAATTGAAATATTTTACCTCACCCAGGACAGGGTACCCTGCGAAGTAAACTACACCAAGAACAGAATAAACAAAATTCTCTGGAAGGCCTGGTCCAGTGAAGGATTCTGCGAGGCTAAAGCAGATGAATTAATTAACAAGCATAAAGATTGGGGATGGAACTGCAGGTCAGTATTGAGTGAGCCAGTCCAATAATAAAGAACTTACTCAACATTCGGCAGAATGATGTAGTGACAGCCAGACACCGACCACCCTGCGAAGTGTCCCTGTTCCAGTGGATTTTGAATATAGTTAATAAAGAATTAACTGCCGGATCTTTTAGTGTCAAAGTCTATTTTAACCTGCTTTATCTGGCGCCAGTCCCTGAATATCACCTACAGATTGATACCTGATTGTGTGAGAAATGTGAAGAATGACTCGATATTTAATTATTGATAAAATTAATCAAAATGAATTATGAAATCGATTGGACCTATCAGATTCAAAGTATTATAGTGTCCGCGATTGTAATAAGCACATACTATTATTAGGAGACAATATGGCTAACGAATCTCAGTGCCCGGTTATGGCCGGTGCCCGGAAACATACCGCAACCAGCGGGACCTCGAATCGTGACTGGTGGCCAAATCAGCTAAATCTAAAAATGCTCCACCAACACTCACCCCTTTCAAATCCGATGGGCAGGGACTTTAACTACACCGAGGAATTCAAGTCGCTCGATCTGGCGGCCCTCAAACAGGATGTAAACGAACTGATGACAGACTCCCAGGACTGGTGGCCAGCCGATTACGGTCATTACGGGCCCTTCTTCATAAGGATGGCCTGGCACAGTGCCGGCACCTACCGTACGGCTGACGGACGCGGCGGCGCGGGTTCGGGTGACCAACGATTTGCGCCTGTCAATAGCTGGCCGGACAACGGCAACCTCGACAAAGCGCGCAGACTGCTGTGGCCGGTCAAGCAGAAATACGGCAAGAAAATCTCGTGGGCCGACCTGATGGTTATTGCCGGTAACTGCGCGCTCGAATCGATGGGTTTCAGGACCTTCGGTTTTGCTGGCGGACGCGAAGATATCTGGGAGCCTGAAGAAGATATCTACTGGGGCTCGGAGACGGAGTGGCTGGGCGATAATCGCTATAGCGGTGATCGTGAGCTGGAAAACCCTCTCGCAGCAGTTCAGATGGGCCTGATCTACGTTAATCCGGAAGGGCCAAACGGCAATCCTGATCCGGTCGCATCTGGCCGTGATATTCGCGAAACCTTTGCGCGTATGGCGATGAACGACGAGGAGACGGTGGCGCTGACTGCAGGCGGACATACCTTTGGTAAATGCCACGGCGCTGGTGATGCAGCACTTGTCGGCCGGGAACCCGAGGGTGCAACAATTGCGGAACAGGGCCTGGGCTGGACAAGCACTCACGGTACCGGCGTCGGTGCCGATGCAATTACCAGCGGTATTGAAGGCGCATGGACACCTACGCCAACAGCCTGGGATAACAGCTATTTCGACACCCTCTTCGGCTATGAGTGGGAACTCACAAAAAGCCCTGCAGGTGCCCACCAGTGGGTACCCAAGAACGGGGCCGGGTCAGACGCCGTGCCGGATGCGCACGATCCGTCCAAACGCCATGCACCCATCATGACGACGGCAGACATGGCCATGCGCATGGATCCGATATACGAACCGATATCAAGGCACTACCATGAAAACCCGGATGAGCTTGCAGACGCATTTGCACGTGCCTGGTATAAACTCACCCACCGCGATATGGGGCCACCGGCCCGTTTTCTGGGGCCAGAGGTGCCTGACGAAGTACTCATCTGGCAAGACCCTGTTCCCGCCGTCACCCATGAGCTCGTTGACGACCGTGATGTTGCTGAACTCAAAGCTAAAATTCTTGAATCAGGACTTTCCGTATCCCAACTGGTATCGACCGCATGGGCGTCTGCCTCTACATTTCGCGGCTCTGACAAACGCGGTGGTGCTAACGGCGCGCGAATTCGACTTGCTCCGCAAAAAGATTGGGAAGTCAACAACCCTGCTCAATTGTCAACGGTCCTTGAGACATTAGAAGGTCTCCGCAACGATTTCAACGGTGCCCAGGCGGGTGGCAAACAGATATCAATCGCCGACCTGATCGTCCTGGGCGGTTGCGCAGGCATCGAGCAGGCAGCGAAAAACGCGGGTCATGATATAACGGTCCCCTTCACCCCGGGACGTGGCGATGCCATGCAGGAGCAGACCGATGTCGAGTCATTCGCTCCACTCGAACCGGAGGCTGATGGTTTTCGTAATTATCAGAAAGCTCAATTCACAGTTTCGGCAGAGGAAATGCTGATCGACCGTGCACAACTGTTGACGCTGACCGCACCCGAAATGACGGTTCTTGTCGGCGGTATGCGCGTACTTCATACAAATCATGACGCTTCCAGAAACGGTGTATTTACAAGTTCACCAGAAGCACTCACCAATGATTTTTTTGTGAATCTGCTGGACATGGGCACAGTATGGAAAGCGACATCGGAAGACGAGAGCGCTTTCGAGGGCCGTGATCGTAAAACAGGTGAACTGAAGTGGACAGGGACTTGTGTTGACCTTATCTTCGGTTCAAACTCGGAACTCAGGGCGCTGTCGGAAGTCTATGGCTGTGAGGACGCAAAAGACAAGTTCGTAAATGACTTTGTAGCCGCATGGACCAAGGTTATGAATCTTGACCGTTTTGACCTGTCCTAATAGCAGGTCAGTAACCGAGCCGGTCTCCGTAATCTATGGAACTCATCAAATTTTGATGAGTTCCATATGATGTAAATAATAATCAATCTACCCTATCCTATTGAATAATCATTAATTCTTTAAACCAATTCTTGAATAATCATGTAGCTCACCTGATCTGAGATGTCTTATTTCAATCAGCGATCGCTTTAATCGGACTCGTTCAGATTGTAAAAATGTTATCCCCGCATTCTCAGTGATCTCGGGTCAAATAATGTGCGGGTAAAAATATGTGCTTTTCTGAATTCACCAAGTATTTCAATTTCAAATTCTGCCCCCGCACTAATTAATTTTCTGGGAATCAGTGCAAACGCCACACTTTTTTGAACATAGTGAGCGTAACCTCCAGATGTAACAAAACCAATGACCTTACGGTTTTTCCATACAGGTTCATAACCCCACACATCAGCATCACAGGCCTCGACGATCATGGTGCACAATCCTCTTTCCGGAGGTTTGGTCTTCTCTGCTGCGGCGGCCTTTTTACCAATAAACATCGCTGTTTTTTCAAAATCGATAAATTTGTCCAGTCCCGTTTCGGCCGCAGTGTAATCCGGTTTAAATTCATTCATCCAGGAGCCAAATGATTTTTCCAGCCGCAGGCTCATCATGGCATGCATACCGAAAGGCCTGAGTCCCAAATCCTTGCCGGCTGCGGTCAATATATCGTAAAGCTGCGTTTGTTGATCTGCGTCGACATAGATCTCATAGCCCAGGTCACCGGTATAGCTCACTCTGGCGACGCGCGCACTAATGTTGCCGATTTTGATTGACTTAACGTCAAGAAAGTTAAAGTTATCATTCGACACATCAAAATCTGTCACATTGGACAATAATTCGCGTGATTTCGGACCAGCAATCTGAAAGCCAATTTTTCGCAGAGATACATTGCTGATTTCAACTCCTGGCTCAAGGTGTTGCTGAAACCAGCGTTGATGGAAAGCCTGCGCAGAATAGGATGCTGTCAGCTGAAAGACACCGTCACCAAGATTCATCATTGAGAAATCACCAATCAGATAACCTTTTTCATTAAGCATCGGCGTTAGTGATATTCTTCCAGGATCTGGAATACGCCCGGCCATGAGCCTATCCAGCCATTCCCGCGCATGATCGCCACTGATTATGAACTTGCTGAAATTGTGAATTTCGTTTATGCCAACGGCTTCTCTTACCGCCCGGCACTCAATTGCGACACTGTCAAAAGCGTTTGACCGTCTGAAACTTGGCCTTTCATATGTTTCGTCACCACTCGGGGCAAAATAGTTAACACACTCCAGGCCATACGACTGACCAAACACTGCATTTTGTTTTTTCCAGATCTCGTAAGCAGGAGTCGTGTGCAGCGGCCGGCCGGCCGGCAGTTCCTCATTTGGATAGGAAACAGCAAAACGGCGCTGATAATTTTCAGTCACTTTTATGCGCGTATAGTCTTTGGTGCAATAATCACCAAATCGTGCGACATCCATGGCAAACACATCCCGTGATGGCTGCCCTTCCACCATCCACTGGGCGAGCGTCAATCCAACACCGCCCCCCTGGCTAAAACCTGCCATAACCGCACACGCGGACCAGAAATTGGTTAAACCCGGCACTGGTCCAACCAGGGGATTGCCATCTGGCGCAAATGTGAATGGGCCGTTAATGACGCGTTTTAACCCGGCTGTCTCAAGCACTGGGAAACGATGATAGGCGATCGCCAGTGAATCGCCTATTCTATCCAGGTCATCGGTGAGAAGCTCATGGCCGAAATTCCAGTCTGTACCATCAACGGCCCAGGGAACACAGGCCTGTTCATAAAATCCGATGACCAGGCCTTTACCCTCCTGGCGCAAGTAACTCTCGCCGGCGGGGTCCATAACATGCGGCAATTCACTTTTACTGTTGACGATTTGCTCAATTT
>JAHEKD010000130.1 GCA_024638545.1 Gammaproteobacteria bacterium | reverse complement strand
TTCGTCAGCTGCGCGGCATTGCCATAGTCGGTGCTGACATGGTTGAAGTCTCTCCGCCGTTTGATGCCTCGGGCGGTACGGCACTTATCGGCGCTACCGTTTTATTTGAATTGTTATGTATCGTTTCAAAATCAGTGCAGTCCCCATAAAGCGGTCACCCATACCTGACTCTCTACCCCGACAATCTGATCCGTGTCGTGCTGATAAGTTCATGGTTGCAATACATACTCCCCGGGCGCGTCATACAGTGGTTTGTAGCCCCTCGCAGGCGCACCGGTGACAGGTCGTTTAACCTGTCCACTGGATTTTTCCACCAACCAGGCCTGCCAGGCGCGCCACCAGGAACCTTCATGTATCGGGGTTTGTCTGGCCCAGGTATCCGGGTCGATATATTTCGCCCCCTCTTTGCGAGTTGCGATCTGATAGCTGCGCCGCGGATGACCCGGCTCCGAGACAATACCGGCGTTATGCCCACCGCTCGACAGTAAAAATGTGACTTCATCTGCATCTGCCAGCAAATGAATCTTGTATACCGATTTCCAAGGCGCAACGTGGTCGCGTGTTGCACCGACACAAAAAATTGGCGTACGTATATCACTGATCGCGATCGCGCGGCCGTCAACATACAAACGTCCGGCCGCCAGCTCGTTATTAAGAAAAAGGTGTTCAAGATACTGTGAATGCATTCGATACGGCATGCGCGTGGCGTCGGCATTCCAGGCCATTAGATCGATCATGGGCATGCGCTTGCCAAGTAAATAGTTATTCACCATGCGTGACCAGATCAGATCGTTTGAGCGCAAAAGTTGAAACGCACCGGACATTTGTGTTGTATCCAGATAACCCTGGTCCCACATAATATCCTCCAGCAACGTTAACTGGCTTTCATTGATGAACAACATTAGTTCACCGGCCTGGGTAAAGTCAGTTTGTGCAGCAAAAAGGGTTAAACTCTTTATACGCTGATCATTATTTCCTGCCATGGCGGCTGCTGCAAGCGTCAGCAATGTCCCGCCCAGGCAGTACCCAACGGTATGAACTTTTCGTTTCGGAATGATTGCCGTCACGGCATCCAGTGCCTGCATGATACCTTTTTCGCGATAATCATCCATGCCGAGATCCCGATCGTCCTCTGTTGGGTTCTTCCATGAGATTGTGAACACCGTATGACCGTGATCAACCAGGTACTTGATCAGGGAATTATGTGGCGAAAGATCAAGTATGTAAAATTTCATTATCCATGCCGGCACAATAAGGATCGGCTCGCTGTAAACCCGCCGGGTTGTTGGCGCATACTGAATAAGTTCGATAAGCTCATTGCGATATACAACCTTGCCTTTGGTGCAAGCGATGTTATCGCCAACTCTAAATTTCTCACTGCCCGATTGTGGATTTCCGCTTATCTTTTTTTGCCAGTCTTCAATGAGGTATTGCGCGCCACGGATGAGATTCTGACCGCCTTCATTAACAGTTGTTTCCAGGACTTCAGGATTGGTCCAGATTGAATTTGATGGTGAAAACATGTCGAGAATCTGCCGTGTTGAAAATTCAACGATATTCTCATGTTTTTTTGAAACACCCCGTACGCCCGTGATGGCATTGTGCCACCATTGCTGATTGAGCAAAAACGCCTGATAGTACAGATTATACGGCCATTTTTGCCAGCTTTCGTGCGAGAACCGGCGATCCTGTGGCAGCGGTTCTATACATGGCTGCGTGTCTTTTCCTGACATGATAGCGGCCAGATATCCGTTTAAAAGTGCTGTTTTGCGCAACGCCTTTTCAATCAACCTTGCCCGCCGGCCTGGTGCCATGCTTAAGTGCACTAACCAGTCATAGTAGGCCATTGCGAGTCCCTGTGGAGATAAGCCTGAAGTAAAGCGCCCCATGGCTGCATTTACGGTGCGATCCAGATTATCGGCAAGATGAGCACTAAATATCTTGGCACCAGCGTTCAACATCGGCATTTGTGAGTCCTTTACTTCTTTGTGCCGGGATACTGTTTTAGCTAACGAATTGCTCGCATGCAATTTTTCAGTCTGTTTTCCAGAGGTCGAAACCTTTGTCATGACTTTGGGGTCCTGTTGATATTGTTGAGCACTTAAATAGTTTTTAATATGTAAATCTTAGCATGCCTATCTTATACACGTATTCAGTGTTTCGTATTGACTATGGTCAATTTCCAGATATGTATGAAAATGAGTAAGGCGTGGAGTCTATGTGCCTGAAGAGAAACTGATCATAAATTGAGCATGTGACAATCTTTGAATCTCTCACTGGCCCGGTTCATTTTCAATTTTGATTCTGACATCGGTATTAATCTCATTTACCTTAACCCGCATTTCTCACCACCCTATTACTGCGACGGTCCCCTGCCACGCCCGGTCTGCAGATACAATAAAATCAACATCGCGCTTTATCAGCGCCTGGAAATGTTCTTCGGAACCGCCGCTCCAGGCCGTTAACTGACAGCCAGGGAACTTTTCTCCCAGGGCGATCATTAAATTAGGTGTCAACACAACGTCCAATCCGTCCATGATGGCAAATTTCAAACTGGGTAGTGATGCCAGTTGAAGATTCATCATCTCGGTCCTGACCGCACTAACGGCATCAAGGATTTTATATGCATGAGCTAATAACCAGCGACCTGCCGTAGTCAAGGTAATCGGCCGTGCCGATCGATCCAGTAATTGCGTATTTAAATATTTTTCAAGATTTGAGATGTGCTGTGCATTTAACGTGATGCGATTGCCTTGCCGACTTCCACCAGATTCTGAGCCATTCGCGCCGAGGCGGCATCGATCATGCGGCCATCCAGCTGTGCTGCACCTTTACCCTCTCTTGCTGCCTGCTCAAGGGCCTCGAGCATTCTGTTGGCCCTATTCAATTCAGCTTCTGATGGACTGAAAGCCTGATTAGCCTGGTCAATCTGGTTCGGATGAATTGCCCATTTGCCTTCAACGCCCAGCGCCGCGCCGCGCCTGGCGGCATCATCGTAGCCCGCCGGGTCATTAAAATCGCCGAATGGTCCGTCAATTGCTCGCAGTCCATAGGCGCGACAGGCAACCACCATCCTTGAAATCGCGAAATGCCACTGGTCGCCCGGGTAGTCAGGATTTAAGCCGCCAATATTAACGGTCCTGGCACGATTACTTGCTGCATAGTCAGCCACCCCAAAATGCAGCGACTCCAGTCTACCCCCTGAGCTGGCAATGGACTCAACATTTGCCATGCCCAGCGCGGTTTCAATTAGCGCCTCAATACCGATTTGATGATTAAAGCCTTTTGCAGTTTCAATCTGTGACAGCATTACCTCAACCGTATATAAATCGGCGGGTACGCCTACTTTTGGAACTAATACGGTATCCAGATGCTGTCCTGCCTGCTCAATAATATCAACCAGGTCACGATACATGTAATGCGTATCCAGCCCATTAATTCGAATCGATACTGTTTTTCCTGCCGCCTTCCAGTCGAGATCATTCAGTGCCTGGATGATGTTTTTCCTGGCAGCTACCTTTTGATCCGGCGAGACGGCATCCTCAAGATCAAGAAAGACAAAGTCGACACTGGTTTCAATCGCCTTTTGTATCATTGAAGGGTTTGACCCGGGGACGGCCAGTTCGCTGCGCTGAAGTCGGAATCGCCCGGGTTTGTGCAAGGTATAGCTCATTGTTCATCTCTCATCTGGAAGTTATCAATTTGTGATATTAATACATTTATTTTCAAAATAAATAGTGCCATCGATCAATATACGACACCAGAGGTATTAATCACTCCACTTTACACGTGCTGAAGCTTGCATTGCATCATTGTAGATTCAAACAGGCGTGATGAGCATAGCAGCCCGCATTTCTCACCACTCTACTGCTGCGACGGTCCCTTGCCACGTCCTGACGGCAACCAGGAATTCTAACCGCCCGCGTAGCGGTAAACGTTGTTTAAAAAACTGAGTAGTCCACCGGAATATTTTTGTCCAGCTCATTTTCAACCGGTGCCATGGGGTACTTTAATCCGGTTGCACAATTATATAAGACGACTGTGTCGGCTGTGGAAATAAGCCCCTGTTGCAGCGCATTTTGATAGGCAGCTGCCGTAGCAGCGCCTTCGGGGCATAGTAACAATCCGTCCTCTTTTGCAATAAGGTCCCGTACCTGTTCTATCTGCTTGTCGGACACTGTCATTCCAAAGCCGTTTGATTCGCGTACGGCCCTGATGATTAAAAAATCACCTACCGCTATCGGTACCCTTATGCCGGCCGCAAATGTTTGTGCATTCTCCCAGAGCGGTGCATGCTCCAGACCATCGCGCCACGCCTTGACAATCGGAGCACAGCCTTCAGCCTGCACCGCCACCATCCTTGGTAATTTACAGTCAATCCAGCCCAGCTGCTGTAATTCGTGAAAAGCCTTCCACATTCCAATCAGGCCGGTGCCGCCTCCCGTTGGATAGAAAATGACATCAGGTAAATTCCAACCCATTTGCTCAGCCAATTCAAGGCCCATAGTTTTTTTGCCTTCAATCCTGTAGGGCTCTTTCAAAGTCGATGTATCAAACCAGCCAACGGCCTGTTTTCCTTCACCAACAATTTTGCCGCAGTCATTAATCAGGCCGTTAACTTTCCAAACCCGGGCACCCTGCTGCTGAATCTCACGGATATTGATATCCGGCGTGTCTTGCGGGCAAAAAACGGTGGCCTTCTGCCCCGCTCGACGAGCATAAGCGGCCATCGCTGCACCCGCATTCCCATTTGTCGGAATTGCGAGATGTTCAATACCAAATTCTTTAGCCATGGAAACAGCAAGACATAATCCCCGCGCTTTAAATGAACCTGTTGGTAACCTGCCTTCATCTTTGATAATGATCTTTCCAGCCTGCCCCCCAAGCCCGGCAGCGGAATGCTTTAAATCGATCAGCGGCGTTACCACCTCTCCTAATGAAATTCGATTACAGGCATTGACCACTGGCAGCATCGGGGAATAGCGCCAGAATCCCGGTTCTCTCGATTCAGCAATATCGTCTTTGGTGACATTTGACTTGAGTTTTTCAAGATCATAGCGGACCAGTAGCGGGCGTCCAGCCTCCGATAAACCATGAGCCTGCCCGGCTGGATATTGTTTGCCAGTCATCGAGCACTCCAGGTGAGTGACATAGGTATTAATCATGATCTATTCCTTAAATATTATCTATTAGGGTTAATGTTATCTGGCTCGGTCCTGCTGTCATTCAGGCCTAAATCCAATGTTCATGTCACCAGGGACCATCTGGATAACTTATCTGACTCCTGTATTCCATGCTAAATTTAGAACACCGGTTGCAAACACAAGCGGCAGTATCATCTCCTCAAAGTTAAAGATAACAAGATTAAGAGAAATTGCCATCGGCACAGTTGCAGCTACCAGCCTGACCGGTATAACGTCTACCTTTGAATAGAGAGTGATATATATCATTATTACTATAATAATTAATAATGCAAGGAAGGCGCCAAATGGCAAGTACCTGTTAAAATGCATGATGCCGAATCCTGCGACGCCTAAGGGTTAGACGAAGCTGTTTTTCAATTTCTATGATCGCAAACAGTGCGACACCCACTCCGAGGATAAGTGCGCCGTCGAAGACGGAAACTGACTCGGTAGAGAATACCCCTTGCAATGGCGGTAAATAGGTGATGGCGAGTTGGGCAATCACGACGGTAATGACGGTCGCCCAAACTACCTTTGTCCCACGCACGGCCTTCAATGTAAGCGACGTACCGTAAATATTTCGGATGAAAAACAGATGGAATATCTCCATCACTACCAGCGTATTCAATACTATGGTTCGTGTTAACTCCAGTGAGTAGCCTCGGTCGAGGGCGTATGTATAAATCCCGAATACACCGACAAGGAACAGCGCAGACACCAAAACGATGTGCCACGCTAACTCTCCTCCGAGCAATGGTTCGTTTCGCGGGCGCGGCGGACGGCGCATGCTCCCCGCCTCCGTGGGCTCAAAAGCCAGTGCAATACCCAGCGTGCAGGCCGTAATCATGTTGACCCATAAAATCTGTATAGGCGAAATCGGTAGCGTCAGGCCGAAAAGCAATGCCACAATGATTGTCAAAGATTCGCCTGCATTGGTTGGCAAGGTCCAGCTTATGACTTTCTTGATATTGTCGTAGACGGTACGTCCTTCACGCACGGCGGCGACTATTGAGGCGAAATTGTCATCCACGAGGACCAGTTCAGCTGCTTCTTTCGCCGCCTCACTGCCTTTCATGCCCATGGCGATACCCGCATCGGCACGCTTCAGCGCAGGCGCATCGTTGACACCGTCTCCGGTCATGGCGACAGTCATACCACGGGATTGCAACGCCATCACCAGCCTTAGTTTGTGCTCCGGGCTAGTGCGGGCGAATATATCAGTGTCGAGAACAGCGTCGGCCAGCCTGCTGTCGTCCATAGCATCGATGTCAGAACCGGTCAGCACCGCGGTGGCGTTTTGAAGGCCGATTTGCCTACCGATGGCGGCGGACGTTCCCCTGTGGTCACCGGTAATCATCTTCACGCGTATACCCGCGCCGTGACACTCCGCGACGGCTTCAATAGCCTCGGGACGCGCTGGATCAATCAGGCCGACTAGACCGATTAGTATCAAAGCGCCCTCGACATCGGCAAATTCAAGCACAGTGTGTTTAGCGAGCGCCGGTCTGACGGCGAGCGCCAGCACACGCTGGCCTTGGGCGGCTATGCGCTCAGCTTTCTCGTGCCAGTAGTCAATGTGCAGAGGTTCGGTTCCACCGGAGATGCTGCGTTGCTCGATGCACATGGCCAGAATTTGCTCCGGCGCACCTTTGACGAAAATGTTGGCATGATTTTCGTGATCGTGATTCAGCGTCGCCATGAAACGGTGCCTGGCGTCAAAGGGGATGGCATCGGTACGCGTCCAGGTTGCCAGTTCTTTGCGGACGTCGATACCGATCTTACCGGAGAGCGTGAGTAACGCACCCTCCATCGGGTCACCTTCAACCGTCCATACGCCATTTTGGTCTTGCAGTGACGCGTCATTGCACAATGCCGCCGC
>JAHEKD010000129.1 GCA_024638545.1 Gammaproteobacteria bacterium | reverse complement strand
TACGCCCGCCTTGCTTTGCATCCTCACTGCCACTGTGGGTAACCAGCGGATAGGTTGCCAGCGAGAGCCCCTCGTAAAAAAGGAATAACGTGATCAGGTTTCCGGCAAATGCGATGCAGATCGCGCAAAAGATTGATATCGCGAAGAAAAAATAAAAACGAGTTTGATTTTTCTCTTTATTTCCGCGCATGTATCCAACCGAGTAAATAGAACTCAGTGGCCATAACAGGCTTGCTATAAAGGCGAAAATTAATCCCAGGGGCTCAATGCTGAATTTAATCAAAACGCCGGGCATCAGCTCAAGCGCTATAAATTCGAAACGGACGCCGTCAAAATACCGATTAATCATGAGTATAACGGTTACAGATAACAGTATCGAGCCGGTCAGGGTGACGGCTTCCCTCAAGTTCGGCTTTCGAGCTGCTAGCAGAATGCCGATGGCGGTCACTACCGGCAGGCCTAATGCAATGGCAACTAAATGTCCCTGTCCGCTCATCGACCCGCGCCAAGTAGTAATGTGGCAGTAGTAGCCGCAAAGTCGATGGTAAATGTCGCCGATGTGCCGAACAGGTAATTCAGGAATACCAGAATCCAGGTCGGAATAAGCAGGCTTAGCGGCGCTTCAACATATCTTGTGCCCGAATCTTGGGGAGTCTTGAAATAGGCCGTTTCGATAACGCGCCAGATATAGGCCACGGCAATTAGAGAACATATCGATATGATGACGACAATCGGCCACCATCCTTTTTCGATGGCAGCCAGTATTAAAAACCATTTTGAAATGAAACCGACGCTTGAGGGAATGCCGATTAAACTGATGCCGCCGGCTACAAAGGCCGCCATGGTCCACGGCATCATCCTGCCTATGCCGGCGATGTTCTTGAGTTCGGTATTACCCACACGAAAGCAAATTGCGCCCAGCGACATAAAAAGCGCGCCTTTTATTAACGCGTGATTGAATATGTGGAGCAGGGCAGCGGTCAGACCGTTAATATTCAATAATCCAATGCCCAGTAAAATGTAACCCACCTGGGCAACGGATGAATAGGCAAGCATTCGCTTGATGTTTTGCTGAAACACCGCAACGATAGAGGCAAACAGCATGGAAATTAATCCTAGTCCGATTAGAATCCACTCCGTCTGTAACAGTTCAAAGCTGAACGTTATACCGAATACGTTAAATAAAAAGCGCAGCAAGACGTAGATCGCGACCTTGGTTGCGGTTGATGCAAGAAATACAGTGACCGCGGATGGCGCGTAGGCATAGGCGTTCGGCAACCACAAGTGCAGCGGAAACATGGCCAGCTTGAGACCAATACCAACAATTAAAAAACTGTATGCGACTTTAAGCGTTCTGGAAGTATGTAAATTTTGGGTTCGCTCAGCAAGATCAGCCATGTTTAACGTGCCGGTCAGGGAATAGAGCAGGCCGACACTGATTAGAATAAATGTTGCACCTATCGTACCCATGATCAGGTACTGGAACGATGAAGCCAGGGCACGCCGGTCCCTGCCAAGCGCAATCAGGGTGTATGTCGAGAGTGACGATATTTCGAGCAGCACAAATAAATTGAAGGCATCACCGGTAATGGCAATTCCAAGCAGCCCAGCGAGGCATAGCAGCATGCAGGTGAAGTACAGGCCGCGCTGCCGCGGATCAATTTCTGCCTTGATGCTGGTTAAAGAGTATGGAAAAACGATAGCGGCAACGGCACTGATAATGACGAGAATAAAGGCATTAAGCCTGTCAATGACATACTCAATACCCCATGGCGCAGCCCAGCCACCGAGCTCGTAAACAATCACGCCTTGTTCGGCCTGAAAAAACAGTCGGATTGAGATAAACAGGCCAATCCAGCTGATTACACAGGCAACAATCCAGCAGAATCTGTGAAAACGGCTGAATACGAAACAGATAGGGGCGACCAGCAGCGGCAGCACAACCTGTAATATCGGGCCGTGTGTCATCATTACTGCTTTTCGTCCTGTGTGGGTTCCAGCATCTGTTGATCGGCCTCGATAATGTCAGACTCTTCAACACTGCCATAGGCCTTTTTGATACGAATGATTAACGATAAGCCCAGTGCCGTTGTTGCGACACCGACAACAATGGCTGTGAGTATGAGCACATGCGGCAGCGGATTGGAATAGACATCAATGTTTGCGCTGACGATAGGTGGACTGCCACCCTCGACTTTTCCCAGTGAAATATAAAGAATAAAGACCGACGTTTGAAAAATATTCAGGCCGACTATTTTTTTAACCAGGTTATCGCTGGCGATGACAGTGTAAAAACCGGCCATCATCAGGAAAATCGCGATCCAGTAGTTGTATAAACCAACAATACTGTCAATCACTCTCTCACCTGTGAGTCTAGATGGTTGTCGGGTTGCATTTGATAGCGTCGCTTTCGGGACTGAACTATAGAGAAGAAGATCAGGATGAGCACTGAAGCAACCGTTATTCCGACTCCGAGTTCGACAAGAAATATCCCCAGATGCTGACCTGCCTTAGGCGTGTTTGAAAGAACGTTGTAGTCAAGAAAATTTCCATCCAGTATTATTGATACGAAACCGGTGCCGGCATACAGCAGTACACCTGATGCAGAGGTGAGAATTAATAACTTAGGCCTGACAGTCTTATAGGTCAGTTCAATACCAAAAATCAGTGCATACAGAACAAATGCAGAACAAAAAATGACGCCGGCCTGGAATCCACCTCCTGGACCAAAATCGCCGTGGAATTGAACATAGAGGGCAAATAGCACGATGAAAGGAATCATCCAGCTAGCACCAATAGTCAGAATTGGACCGGAAAATTCGGGGCCGGTCTTTTCACTGACTTGACGTCGTGACTGTCTGCGTTCAGGTATGCCCAATAGCGCCATGACGCCGACTAATGCGGTAAAAACAACAATAAGTTCACCGAAAGTATCAAAACCGCGATAGCTCGCCAGTACTGATGTGACCATGTTCGGAATGCCAATTTCGGCGAGTGAATCATAGATATACCGAGGTGCCACGTGTTGGTGCGCGGGGTCCTGCGGATCGGCAAAATGGGGCATATCAAATGTACCCCAGACAAGCACTGCGCCGGTGATAACAACAATAAACAGGGGCAACAGCGGTGTGTGTGTGTCTGCATCCGCACGACGTCCGGCAATTAACAGTGTACCGAGCATAAGGACAATTGAAATGCCTGCACCCACGGCCGCTTCCGTGAATGCGACGTCCACCGCATCCAGAACCACGAACAAGACGGCTGTTAGCAGACTGTAGATGCCGAATAAAATGACGACTGCAAATAAGCTTCGCATTCGAATGACTGCAAGTGCAGTGATTGCGAGCATGGTGAGCAGTGCGATGTCAATCAGTTTTTCGATTTGTCTTCTCTTTTTCGACCAGGAATGGTTCAAGGCCTGAATGACGTGCAGCTTTAACGACTGAATGACTTGATATCGGGCTCGTAAACCATAGTAAAAACAGGATATAAAACAGTTTGATAGATATGAGTGTAAAACCGGAATTTAGCATTAATCCAAGTATTATGAGGGCCGCTGAGACCGTGTCACCAATACCGGCTGCATGAACACGTGCAAAAAAATCAGGCAACCTGAACAGTCCGACGGCAGAGGTCACTGCAAAAAATATGCCGCTCAAAATAAGTAACCAGCTTATTATCTGAACCAGCATTTATGAATGTTCCTCCTCGTCTTCCATACGCTCGACCCGCTCGATAAAGTTCAAAACGCATACGATTCCGATGAAATTGATAAGCGTGTAAACAATAGCAAGATCGAGAAATTCAGGTCGGTCGATCAGAAATCCGTAAACAGCGATTAACAGCACCGTCTTGGTTCCAAACATGTTAACCGCCAGTATTCTGTCGTAAATACTAGGACCACAAAAGGCCCGTACGAGTATGATAATCATGACTATTAGAATTGCTATACAGGTGACGGTATAGATCACTTGCGCGGCTCCAGTTTAGTGACTTTTCTGTCCATGTGACCCTGGTCAAGTTCTGTAATTGAGGCACGCGACAGCGCATGGACAATGACCTGATCATCATCGATGTCGATTGATACGGTCCCGGGGGTAATCGTTATTGAATTTGCGTAAATTGTTTTACCTAAATTTGTGCGTTGAGACATCCTTAGTTTTTTGATAGTCGGAGTGACCGGGTATCTGTTCGGCATCCATATTCGCTTTGCTGTGTCAACATTTGCCAGCCAGACTTGGCCGACCAGCCAAATCATGTATCCCGGCAGACGCAAACAGAATCCAAGGTCCAGCTCCAGATCATTATGCCGTTTGATCGTTGAACCGATGAATGCGGCAAATATGGAAGATAGTATACCCAGCAGCAGCAGCAGTGAGTTATGCCAGAAACCCGACATCAATAACCAGAAAATGAATAAACTTGTTGTGAGAAAAACAAAATAGTGCATTATCTTAAGTACGAATCCTTTTCAATAATTTAACTCTCTGCTAAAAACAGTAGCTTACTTAATTATTCTATCCGGCAATAGCTCATTTTCGATTTGTTAAATTTTGCTCAAGCCTGTCATCCTCAGGATCGAGAAGCCTGCTGCGTGAACACAGCCGGCTGCAGGGCCCCAGGTGCAGCTAGCTTAGCAAAGCCGTTACAGCGCACAAGCCCCGCAACTAAATTAAATATGACAGTATAGTGAATTTACGAGGACTATCAATCTGTATGATGATTTTTATTTTGGATGCCGCTTATTGTTCAAACGACTTACGAGGATAAATATGACTGGACAGCCTTTGCTTAAACCGCCTCATTCAGTCGGCATCATAGCGCATGACCACAGAGATCAGTGCTCAATTGTTAGATATCAACAACCCTGTAATTAATTGATATTTGGTGTGTGGTATACATCCTGAACGCGCACGGGATACCTACATCCAGTGCTATTTCCTGTTCTCTTGTCAATGTGGACGTCAATCAAGTCCTGAGGAGAAGCGTTAGCCCGCATTTCTCACCGGACTTCATAGCGAGACGGTTAAAGGATGCGGCCTGTATGGGGTTTACGACCAAAGGCCGGCATTATGTTATCAGCATATGTGCCGGCACAAGGGCCCGCAGGCATCGTTGACGCTATGTCGAGGACCCTGACCGAGTAAAATGCCCACAGGGCGTGGCAAGGGACCGTCGCAGTAGTAGGGTGGTGAGAAATGCGGGTTAGACCCCCGCCGTTAGAAGCGCGGTCGGCATAAATCCCCGGTTCGGCTTGCCCAGACAGATAACGACCTTGGCGTGATAGCCGCCCTCGAAGTTAAATACGCCGAGATTATTGCAGTCATATTCGCCATCCCCGGTGAGTATCCGCGTTGCATCGGCAGAGAGGGCGGTTTTGCCGGAACGACTTAATCCGAGAGACACCCCGCATTGCTGTGCGCAGTTGCTGTAAAATTACCTGCAGGTCATAAATTGGGTGAACATGGATATTATTACCTTTAATCACAGCATTTCAGTAAAAAATGTTCGGCATGTAGCTGCTCAAAAGTATTATTTTTGTGCTTATATGCCGTGTTGAATTTTAACCAATAATTGTGAAGTATTAGACTATGAGCGATATCGAAATTGCGCGCGCGGCAGCGATCAAACCAATTACCGAGATAGCCGGCAGGCTGGAGATACCGGTTGATTCGTTAATGCCGTATGGCCATACCAAGGCAAAAGTCAGTCTGGATTATATCGATACCTTAAGCGAAAAGCCGGATGGGAGATTGATTTTGGTGACTGCGATCACGCCAACGCCAGCCGGCGAAGGAAAAACGACGACGTCAGTGGGGTTAAACGACGGTTTAAACAAGATTGGTAAAAAAGCGATGGTGTGCCTGCGTGAACCGTCGTTAGGGCCGTGTTTTGGCATGAAAGGGGGAGCTGCCGGCGGTGGCTATGCTCAGGTCATTCCAATGGAGGATATAAATCTGCATTTTACAGGTGATTTCCACGCGATCACTTCAGCACATAGTTTGCTATCCGCATTGATCGATAACCATATTTATTGGGGTAATGCGGCGGGGTTTGATACCCGCCGTGTATCCTGGCGGCGTGTTGTAGACATGAATGACCGTTCGCTGCGGGAAATAACGAGTTCACTCGGTGGTGTTTCCAATGGTTATCCGCGTGAGGACGGCTTTGATATCACGGTGGCCTCGGAAGTAATGGCGATTTTCTGCTTGTCCAGGAACCTGGAAGATTTGCAGGAGCGTTTGGGTCGAGTCGTGGTGGGATATACGCATGAGCGTGAGCCGATTCGTGCGGAAGCAGTTTTGGCACCCGGGCCGATGACAGTCTTACTTAAGGATGCGCTGGCACCGAATCTAGTGCAAACCCTTGAACATAATCCGGCATTTATTCACGGTGGTCCTTTTGCTAATATTGCCCACGGCTGTAATTCAGTCATTGCAACACGGACGGCATTAAAGTTGGCTGATTATGTGGTCACGGAAGCAGGTTTCGGCGCCGATTTAGGGGCGGAGAAGTTTCTGGACATAAAATGTCGAAGTGCGGGATTCTCGCCGGATGTGGTTGTGCTGGTCGCCACTGTACGGGCGTTGAAGATGCATGGTGGTGCAGGCAAAGACGAATTAACGAACGAAAATGTGGAGGCAGTACGATCGGGTTGTGCGAATATGATCCGCCATATTGAAAATCTCAAGCAATTCGGTCTGCCCGTGGTGGTTGCCGTGAATCAGTTCAGCGCGGATACTCCTGCTGAACTTAAAGTTGTTGCAGACATGGCTGCCGAACAGGGTGTGAAAGCGATCGACGCCAGCCATTGGGCAAATGGTGGTAACGGCACCAGTGAACTGGCCCAGGAGGTCGTCAAACTGGCAGATAGCGGATCGAGTCAATTCGGGACACTTTATCCTGACGAAATGCCAATCTGGGATAAAATCAGAACAATCGCAACAAAGCTCTATCGTGCCACACGAATCCACGAGCAGACAATTGCCAACCCAATATAACAACGACGGTTGTCAATACATCGGCGAATGTATGATTCGCGTCGGCCAGCAATATCGTCGAGTTTAGACGGCTCGC
>JAHEKD010000128.1 GCA_024638545.1 Gammaproteobacteria bacterium | reverse complement strand
AATCAGGCGTGTCTTATCCATAAGTGTTTTAAAAAAATCGGGCATGCCGTTTGCATCAAATCCAGACTTGACTAATATCTGCATGCCAAAGGTATCGGCTTCACGCTCAAAATCCCGAGTGTAGCTAAGTTGATCGCTAATCAGTCCTGCATTCGAACTGATGATTGCGGCCGCGCCCGCCTGGCCGCCGAGCAGTATGCCGCCGATAATTGCGGCGGTGGCGGGCAGAGTCAGTTCTTTCTGACGAGCGATCATCCTGGGCAGGTGGCGCTGCGTCAGGTGAATAATCTCGTGTGCAAGCACTCCTGCGAGTTCACTTTCCGTTTTTGTGTTCCGAATCAGCCCCGTGTTAATACTGATATGGCCGCCGGGAATGGCAAATGCGTTGATATCAGAGCGTGCGATTAAATAGAAATTAAATCTCTGTTGATTAATATCGCTGTTTGCAACCAGTATGTTACCCAGAGTGCTGATGTAATGATCTATTTCCGGATCAATGACGTAGGGAAACGCCCTTCTGGCCTGAGACATTAACTTCTTGCCCAGGTTGCGCTCTTGAACGGGTGAAATAACGGATGCTGACGGGTCACCAAAATCAGGCAGATTGAATTCGTTGGTTTGTGAGGATGCATTGACCAGGTACAAACTGGTGTACAGGCAAAGAATTAGTTTGAAAATGTGGTACATGGCTTAAATGGTCAGAATAACTGAGTTAGTCTGAAGGCGCAATGAATGTTTTCTCCTTGAATTAGCCGTTATAATTGACAGTCAAATCTAACATAGTATGCGGGAATTCTATCTTTGAACAAGGCCGAGAACACAGACAAAAAACACTCAGATGCTGAACTGGATGCCTCAGGCTTATATTGTCCCTTGCCGGTTTTGCGGGCAAAAAAAGCGCTGGATCAGATGTCGGATAACTCAATACTAAAATTAATTGCAACCGACCCGGGTTCAGTGAAAGATATTGAAGCCTTCACACAGCAGTCTGGCTATAAATTGCGGGATACAGACCATACAGAGGACACTTTTGTTTTTTATATCGAGA
The DNA here is from genome assembly GCA_024638545.1 of Gammaproteobacteria bacterium. Lineage (GTDB taxonomy): Bacteria > Pseudomonadota > Gammaproteobacteria > Arenicellales > JAHEKD01 > JAHEKD01. Next base: position 6,036 of record JAHEKD010000128.1, on the reverse strand, counting down.
AGAGGGTGATTTAAACATGCGGCTAAAAAAAAAATATGTCTTGCTGGTTTGTAATGCACCTTACACCTACCAGAGTGCTGATACGGCGCTTAATTTTGCGCAGGCACTGATACGAAAAGGTGGCAGTATTGTGCAGGTGTTTTTTTATCATGACGGTGTATATGCCGGTTCAGGTTTAAATATGCCTGAACAGGCCGAGCGTAACATCACCAGGAGCTGGGCAGAATTCGCGCGATCAAATCAGATTGAGCTTGTGGTTTGCACACACTCAGCGATGAAGCGAGGCATACTCGATGCGCGTACTGCAAAGCAGTCCGGCCACGACAGTTTTAATCTTGATCCGCAGTTCAAGCTGGCAGGGCTGGGTCAGTTTGTGGATGCGGTCAGCAAATCAGACCGTATGGTGAGCTTTGGGCGCAGCAGTGGCTAAAAATATCCTCTTTGTCAATCAGCAGGCGCCTCACGGCACCGTCTTTAGCCAGGAAAAACTGCAAATGGCGATGGTGTTCGGTGCTTTCGAGCTGAAGGTGTCGATGCTGTACTTAGGTAACGGGGTGTTTAATTTAGTGAAAAACCAGCAAACCCAGGCAATCGGATTTTATAATTTTTCCAAGCAATACCTGGCGCTTGAACAATATTATGACATCGAGAACATTTTTGTCGATCGAGACTCAATGAACGAAAGGGCGCTGTACACCGAAGATCTGCTGATCCCGGTGGCCGTGATTGATTTTTCTCAAATTCAAACGCTGCTGCACGAGCAGGATGTCATCATAAACAATTAACATGAATACCATTCTGCATATCGTCAATAGCAGCCTCGCTTCGCGGTCCGCGCCTAACCCGCTTGAATTGATGGCAGAAACAGATGCAATCCTGTTCATCGAGGATGGCGTCTACAGTACATTACCGACGGCTGCAAATCAGTCGTTGCTGGCAAAAACAACTGCAGGGCTATACGTGTTGATTCCGGATTTACAGGCGCGGGGCTTCGAACCGCAAGGCACATTAGACTTTGTCAATGCAGTTGATTATGATGGTTTTGTGGATTTAACGGCGAAATTTGACGTCTGTATGAGCTGGTAATGAACTTTATTGAAGTTGACGGCAGGAAAATTGAGGTCGATAAAGAGGGGTATCTAATCGACCGTCACGACTGGTCCGAAGCCGTATGCATTCATATGGCGGAAGCGGACCATTGCCCGCTCACTGAAACACACTGGAAGATTATTCGCTTTTTAAGGGAGTATTATGAAGATTATGAGCACTCGCCAGCGATGCGGGTATTTATAAAAGCATTACGCAAGGTTATTGGACCCGAGCAGGCGAACAGCCAGCATCTTTATGATTTATTCCCCTATGGTCCGGCCAAACAGGCGACCCGCTATGCCGGGTTACCAAAACCTGCGCACTGCATCTAAGTGAAATTCGATGAACAACCACTCACTGCATGGCTGAATGGGAAAATTTACCGTATTTTTAATATGCCATGATTCTAATTACCATTTGCGCAAACCAGCCAGCAGAGCAAAGTTGGCGTTGACAATAGCGTCTGGATTTAAAGCCAATAATTTGTGAATACGCTATTCATCTCCCCGCTTTGTATCAGCCAGATCAGATAACCTAACGCCAGAATTCCGAATATTATTCGGATTGTGCTCAAAATTCGCTTGTTCATTCCCATTTTTGTTATATGTATTTCATAGCCCGTAGTATTGTAATGTGCAGCTTAATAGGCAATTAATGAATGATGAATCTTTGTTGAATTTGGCACAAAGATTTTAAAAGAATAGTAGCCTGCGGCAGCGTGAAAGATCGACTGATGGCGTGCACCTGCCTGATTGATATTACTTACAGATACGTTGCTGTCTTTTATGAATAATGTAGAATCTAGACTGATCTTATCAATTATAAAGAATTAGCATGTAGCGCTAGCTGTGTATTGAATGATAAATATAAATCAACAATGTGAATTCGTTAAGGATGGATACCGACCCAATGTAGGCATAATACTTTCCAACCCCAGTCGTCGAGTTTTATGGGCGAGAAGAACCAAGCACGACGGCTGGCAGTTTCCGCAGGGCGGCATCGAGCCTGAAGAGACCGTTTTGCAAGCCGCATACAGAGAGCTGCAGGAGGAGATTGGGGTGACCTCATCACACGTGCAGTTGATCGGCAATACAAGCCGGTGGCTTCACTATGACTTGCCTTACAGATTAAAAGCCAATCAGTTCAGGCGAAGCCCGATCAAGGGCCAGAAACAGATCTGGTTTTTATTTAAATTCCTCGGATGCGACAGCGATGTCTGTCTGGATGCCGGTAGTGAACCCGAATTTGATCAATGGAAATGGGTCGATTACTGGGAGCCTGCGGAGAATATTGTCGGCTTTAAACGCACAGTCTACCAATCAGCGCTCACGGAACTTGAACCCTATCTATCAAATCTGAAATACTGATTCATATGCACGGATGTGGTGCGTACATCACTCACAACAAGGCTTTTAATAGCCTACGAAATCTATACATAATAGCTGTCACGGTGGCCGTCACCGGCTGCCTGGGATACGTTGGTGATATTAATAATGCCTGTGATTTGTTATCAAATAAACGCAGCTGGTATAAGGGGCTCGACAAAGCCGGTCAGCAGTGGAATGTGCCAAAATATACTATCCTGGCATTTATTCACCAGGAGTCGAGGTTTAATGCCAGGGCCAGACCGCCACGAAAAAGGCTGTTCGGGTTGATCCCCACCTTCCGGCCTTCCTCAGCATACGGATATCCACAGGCACTGGATACGACCTGGCGCAACTATCGGGATGCCACAAAAAACCGATTTGCAGACCGCGATGATTTTGGTGATGCTGCTGATTTTATTGGCTGGTACATTCACGGCACACGCTCGAAGTTGAATATACCGGTTGAAAATGTAAGCCATCACTATCTTGCTTATCATGAGGGAGTGGGAGGTTATGCAAGCGGTACCTACATGAATAAAAAGTGGTTAGTTGCGGTCGCCGAAAAAGTGCAGAACCGCTCTGCCAGCTATGCGGCTCAGCTGCAAACCTGTGAAAAGGAGCTCAGCCATCGACGCTGGCTGATTTTCTGATTTTCTCTATCAGTGCCGTTGTCGAGCGGTCAAAGTTAAATTCAATGCTCATCACCCTGCCGCCGGCCGACCGGACGAGATCACTGCCCACTATTTTTTCAAGCGGCCAGTCTCCACCCTTGACCAGAACATCAGGTTTGAGTTGCTGTATGAGTGAAAATGGTGTGTCTTCATCGAAAGCGATAACGTAATCAACCATTTCCAGTGCGCCAAGCACGGCCAGTCGGTCCTCAAGGCTGTTAATCGGCCTTTCCGGGGATTTGTTCTGGCGACGGACTGAATCATCCGTGTTAACGCCGATGATCAGGGTTTCACCCTCAGCGGCTGCGCGGTAAAGATAATCAACATGGCCACGGTGGATAATATCAAAACAACCGTTAGTAAATACTAACGGTCGTTCAAATTCAGAATGTTCTGCCAGATTTTCGACAGATAAAATTTTACTGGTCAATATATTCGAATACTTTTACGACCCGTTGAACGCCAGAAACTGTTCGTGCGGCTTGTGCCGCACTGTCACCTTCAATTCGCGATACCAGGCCCATCAGGTAGACAATACCTGCCTCTGTAACGACTTTTATACGGGTTGCGTCCAGATTATCGGCGTCAAACAGCTTTACTTTTACTTTGCTGGTTAACCACGCATCGTTTGATCGGCTCCCCAAATTCGATTTTCCTGCGATTCTGACTTCGTTGACCACCTGGCGCACCTGGGGAATATCCTGAGTAATATTTACTGCAAGCGTGCGTTGTTCAGGTTGAGGCGCTTCGCCGGTCAGCAAAACAACCCCATTCATGCTGGTCACGTTAAAATGTGTGGTGTCTTTAAGTTGCTCATTGGAAAGCAGTTCAAATTTAGCCTTGGATTCAATGAGTTGATCATCAATGTAGCTGCCGGTAGTGCGCCTGTCCCTTGTTATATCAATCGCGGTAACAGCAGCAGCTGTGGCAGCGACATAGATACAGCCGCTTAAGATTGAGGTCATGGATGTAGTCAGCATGACCGTCAAAATTACTATTTTAAACGTTCTAATTTTCGTCATTGTAAACTATGTACTCCTAAGTTAAAGCAAAATGTTGATCGATAATCTCACAAAAGCAGTGTATGGCTAAGCCGTGAACTTCCTGAATCCTGGCAGTCTCTGTAGATGACACGGCGATATTGATATCTGCTGTGGCAGTGATTTCACCAAGCCTGCCACCGCCATTTCCCGTGAGCGTAACTACCCTCATTTGTTGCGCATGTGCGGCAGTGACGGCATTTATGATGTTGGCCGAATTTCCGGAGGTGCTGATGGCCAGGAGAACGTCGCCGGGTTGCCCGAGTGCGTGAACCTGTTTGGAAAATACCTGGTTATAGTGGTAGTCATTGGCAATCGCGGTAATGGTGCCGGTATCTGCAGCGAGTGTGACCGCCGGCAAAGGGCGCCGCTCCACAACAAACCGATTGAGCAACTCCGCGCTGAAGTGCATTGCATCTGCAGCCGAGCCGCCGTTACCGCATGCAAGGATTTTGTTTCCCCGCTTGAGCGAGTCTACCATTAAATCTGCAGCCGCCTGGATATCAGCTGAGAGTTCGACCGAACTTCGTTGGAGGCATTGGATACAGTTGTTGAAAATTTCTGAGATCTGCTTGCTCGTGGGATTGCTCATATCTGCGCGTAAAATGCGTCGGTTATCCAGTTGATGTTGTGATTCGGTATTGTACCGTGAATCGCCACAATGTCGAACCGACATTCATGCTCATCAAATAAATGCTTCTCGATGAGGTACAGTTGTGCAGCCTTAAGGATTTTACGCTGCTTTTTAATTGTCACCGTTTCATGGGGCAATCCAAAACGGGTATTTTTCCGGTACCGAACTTCAACGAAGACGATTGTCAGACCATCGCGCATAATCAAATCGATTTCCCCGTTTTTTGTCCTGAAATTTCTTTCAATCAGTTCAAGGCCCTTTGAAGTTAAATATTTCTTGGCAATAGTTTCTGCTATTTTGCCCGCGGCAAGGTGTTGGGGAGGATTTTTAAACAAAATTGTGCAGACTCTGACCTGACAGCTATTAATTAACAGGGTATGGCACACCCTCAACGAACTGGATTAACGGCATCGTCAGGACAAACATATCACCGCTTAGCTGTATGTTACCGGTGACGCCGCTTATGTAGGCATTATTTTGATCCATGAACTGCGGTAATTTTGATGCGAGTGAATAGGCGTCGACACCGAAAGCGAAGTACCGGCTTAATGAGTTTGAGGCTGTTTGCTGGTCAGCCTGCAGCTGCTGTTTTGTATATTGAGCTTGTGAAAAACCCTCAATCATCCACGGCATATCCGAGAAAATCACGTTATTAAGCACAAAGTCTCGCGTTGGCTCCGGCTCACCTGAGTAAATTGACGAAGTGGCGAAGATTGCAATATCGGGCAGTTGTTTAATAATTGACTGGCTTAGCAGCCGGCCTTGCTGCGCGTTCGATGCCAGAAATATCGCATCGGCTGACGCGCCGCCAGAGCCGAGCAGACGTTCGACAGGTTCGCCGGCTTCGTACAGATCACGTGAATAGACAATCGACGCTGTTACTGTCCCGCCAAGATTACGCCAGGTTTGCACAAATGCACTGTTCAGGCGTTTTCCGCGGCTGGAATCAGGATAGAGTATGCCGATTCGTGTATAGCCACGATCATAAGCCTGTTGGGCCAGTGTCCTGGCTTCATGCTCAGGATCAAGTGAAAACAGGAAGGTGTTTGCGGAATACTCTACAGCTGCTGTTGATGGCGTTTTTGCGCCCAGCAGGATCGTCGGCTTGACAATTTCACTGCTCTGCAGCAGATGATTAACGGCAGCATTGCCAAGAGGCCCGACGATGACCTGGGCGCCGCTCAGCACGGCCTGCTGATATTTAGTAATAATCTGCTCGATTCCACCGCCGGTAT
>JAHEKD010000127.1 GCA_024638545.1 Gammaproteobacteria bacterium | reverse complement strand
TCACTAGCTAGGGAAAACTGGTCCTCTTCAAATTTTGGCAGCTGGCCGGTGCCCAGCAGTGCATGGTTATCAACGATGTATGGGACGTAGAGTTCATGATAGCCATGCTCAGTAGTGTGCAGGTCAAGCATAAATTGAGACAAGGCCCGGTGCATCCTGGCGACCAGTCCGGATAAAACGACAAAACGTGAGCCCGTGAGCCTGGCTCCCATCTGAAAATCCATCTGCTGTGCACCCAACTCGACATGATCTTTCGGCTTGAAATTAAATTCTGGAATATCGCCCCATCTTCTGATTTCAAGGTTATCGTTTTCATCGCTGCCGGGAGGGACGGATTCATGTGGCAGGTTTGGAATTTGCTCATGCAGGTCCCTGACAAGGTCACGCAATTCGCTGAGTTCATTTTGCCTGGATTTTAATAAGTCATTAATATCCTCAACCTCATTCATTAAATGATCAGCACTCGCACCCGTTCGTTTTGCCTGACCGATTTGTTGCGAAATCGTGTTACGCTGATTTTGTAAATTCTCCGTCTCCAGCTGTAAGGTCCTGCGCTGTGATTCAAGTTTTGTAAAATAATCAACGTCTAGCTCATAACCACGGCTTTTTAAAATTTCTACAAGTGACTGTGGCTGCTGTCGTACTAATTTTGGATCTAACATTTTTATCTACTATTTTCTATCATCTAGTTTAAAAGCATTTTTGCGAGAAGTAATCCAATCCATGTCGCTGCCAGGCAAAATACCATGGTGGCAGCTATATTCAAAACAGCCTTGATGTATTGAGCCTGCGTCAACAATTCAACTGTTTCCAGTGAAAAACTGGAAACAGTTGTAAAACTGCCGAGCAGTCCGATTATAAAAAATAATCTCATAAAATCGTTGCTTATTTTTGTCACCAGTAAGTGCGCCAATATCCCAATAAGAAAAGAGCCCAGGACATTGACCAGCAGCGTCCCCAGCGGAATGTCATTTATACCAAAATTGACAATGACCCAGTTCACCACGCCATACCTCAGTAAGGCACCAACAGCACCGCCCGCCATCACTGCAAGGATTTGGACCGTCAGCATTGATCAACCCTTGTGTTTATTGTAATCGAGCTGTTTCAAATAATGCAGCCTGGCGGCAATTTTACTCTCTAGTCCCCGATCTACCGGCTGGTAATAATTTTTATCCGCCATATTATCAGGAAAATACCGCTGACCTGGACTGTAACCATCAGCATGATCATGCGCATAATGGTAATCCTGCTTAAAACCCATTTTCTTTTGCAGCTGTGTGACCGCATTACGAAGGTGTAACGGCACGTCGGCAGAAGGCGTGTTTAGCGCATCGGTCTTTGCAAGCTTAAAGGCTTTGTAGGATGCATTACTTTTAGGCGCGCTGGCCAGATATGTTGTCGCCTGAGCCAGCGCCAGCTCACCCTCGGGCTGCCCCAACCGCCTTAACGCATCCCATGCGTCAATTGCAACCGTCAATGCTCTCGGGTCGGCATTACCAATATCTTCACTGGCGATGACCGTCAACCGCCTGGCCAGGTAAAAAGGGTCACAACCTGCCAACAGCATTCTGGCAAGCCAATAAAGACCTGCATTGGGATCCGACCCGCGGATTGATTTATGAAATGCGGATATTTGCTGATAAAACTGATCACCGCCTTTGTCAAAATTCTGTAAGGCTACACCGGCAGCCAGTGAAACCTGTTCACTGGTAAGCTCATTGACGCCGTCATCCATGCAATCTACACTCAACTCAAGCAGGTTCAAAACTCGACGGGCATCGCCCTGGGCCTGCTGAACAACAAGCTTTTGCACGGATGCGCTCAAAAACAGATCGGGTTTCCCAGCTTTGAGCGATTCAATGCCTTTAGCAAGAACATCAAGTAAACCCTCGTCATCAATGGGCTTGAGGGTAAATACACGACACCGCGATAACAAGGCCCCGTTTAATTCAAATGATGGATTTTCAGTTGATGCGCCGATAAAAATTATGGTTGCATCTTCAATGTAGGGTAAAAATGCATCTTGCTGGGCCTTGTTAAATCGGTGTACTTCGTCGACAAACACGATTGTTTGTTTATTTTCGATGAGATTAGCTTGTGCGGTTGTAATCGCCTGGCGTATCTCTTTTACACCCGACTGGACAGCAGAAACCGGATAAAATTCTGCATCAATGTATGTCGCCATTAATTGTGCCAATGTGGTTTTTCCACAACCGGAGGGACCCCAGAAAATCATCGAGTGTATTCGACCGGATTCAATCAGGCGCCTGAGAGGTTTATCCTTGCCTATCAAGTGGTCTTGACCGATCACATCATTGAGCTGTTCCGGTCGCAAGCGATACGCTAGCGGCGCGTTGTTCATAGCGCTGTCTGTATATGATGGATTATTCAAAAACTTGTCGTGTTATCGATCAGGTCAACATTGTCCGGCACTTCAAATGAAAACAAGGAGAGATTAATCGCGGGATTTTCCTCAAGCTCCTCAAAAATCAGTTGAGTGGTTCGTTCAAAACTATCAATCAGGCGCATTGTCACCAGCGTATTGTCTTTAAACCCAATCTGGACTTCTTCAAACTGAGTATCATCTGATATTGGTGTCAAGGATAACCATTCCATGGTGTCAGTGGAACCGTCTATCGCTGCAAGTTTATATTGAGTGCGCAGATCACCGTTACCGGCCAATAGCTCAGCAGGGGTGCCGGCCAGCGTCTGTTGATAATTCCTGACCGTGACCTGCTCCAGTTCAATATCATGAATCCAGATTTTTTCTGCATCAGAAATAATGGTTTGGGGGAGCGGTGAACTATACTCCCAACGAAATTTACCGGGTCTTGCGATATATAAAATTCCACTGCTTTGATCAATAATTTGTTGATCTGTGTCGAAAACAGTTTGCCGGAACTGGGCTTTGAGGGTGTTTACAGTCGCATAAAAGTTTTCCAGGCTGGTTAAGGCATTAGCATAAGCGTTGACCGGCACAAGCACTGCCACTAACAAAGCAGTATAGCTGGCGCCTTTTATCATTCGCTTCATGGCTGTGGTATCGACGTCCAATACGTTAGTTTAATGCTGCATCAAGTCTACGCTTCAGGCGGTGCGGCGACCAGAACCTGGCGTTTACCACCTGATTCCGGAGGGCCAATTACCCCTGTTTCTTCCATTGTCTCAATGAGTCTAGCGGCCCTGTTATAACCCACCCTGAATTGGCGCTGCACAGAAGATATGGATGCCATTTGCCGTTCGGTAACAAATCTGACAGCCTCATCATACAATGGATCCTCCTCACCACCGGCACCGCTGTCTGCACCCGCTACCGGTTTTTCTCCATCAACCCTGGAAACACTCAATACACTTTCATCATAATCGGCAGCGCCATGTTCAGTTAAGTACTTTACGACTCTGTGAACTTCGCTATCATCGACATATGAACCATGAACGCGTACCGGCAATGCCGTTCCAGGCGCCAGATACAGCATATCGCCATGGCCTAATAATTGCTCTGCCCCCATTTGATCGAGCACAGTACGAGAGTCAACTCGGGACGACACCTGGAAAGCAATGCGGCATGGGACATTGGCTTTTATAAGGCCGGTAATGACATCAACAGAAGGTCGCTGGGTAGCCAGAATTAAATGAATGCCGGCGGCGCGGGCTTTTTGTGCAATTCTGGTGATCAGTTCTTCAATTTTTTTACCGACCACCATCATTAAATCTGCCAACTCATCGATAACAATGACAATGTAGGGCAGTGTTCTCAACGCTTCAGCCTCATCGCCATTATCAACCAACGGATCGAGAATTGGATTGCCTTTTTCGATTGCAGCTTTGACTTTTCGGTTATATCCGGGAATATTTCGCACACCCAGAGCAGACATCAGCTTATAGCGGCGATCCATCTCAAAAATGGCCCAGCGCAGCGCATTTGCTGCTTTTTCCATATCCGTGACCACGGGTGAAAGCAGATGGGGAATACCCTCGTAAATGGACAGCTCGAGCATTTTCGGGTCAACCATGATCAATCTCACCTGTTCGGGAGTGGACTTGTATAGCAGGCTGAGTATCAAGGCGTTGACACAGACTGATTTACCTGAACCCGTGGTTCCGGCGATCAGCAAATGCGGCATTTTTGCCAAATCGACAACAACAGGCTCGCCGGATATGTCTTTACCCAGAACCAGCGCCAGCGGTGTTGATTTATCTTCGTATTCCTGAGATGACAGTACGTCAACAATATTGACAATTTCACGATTTTCATTGGGAATTTCTATGCCGATGACAGACTTGCCTGGAATATTTTCAACGACCCGAATGCTGACAAGCGATAAAGCGCGTGCGATATCGTTTGCCAGATTTGTAATCTGGCTGGCTTTGACTCCTGGTGCCGGATCAATCTCAAATCTTGTAATGACGGGCCCTGGATGAACTTCCACAACCTGTATCTCAATATTAAAATCGAGCAGCTTTTTCTCAAGCAATCGTGACATCGCCTCCAGAGATTCGACCGAAAAGCCTGCCTTTTTTCCTGTCGGCTTATCAAGCAGTGACAAAGGCGGTATTGATCCCGACGGTGCCTGTTTGCTGAACAAGGATGCCTGTTTTTCCCGTTCAACACGCTCACTGATCTTCGGCGCAACAACTTTAGGCTCAATCTTGGGCGGTGCTTTCGTATCCAGTTTCTGGCGCTTTTCTTTTACACTGACTTCGCGCTGCTCCCGGGCCTTCTCTCCTGCCTTGCGATCAAAAAAACCCTGTAACTTTAAAATACAGTAATCATAGATATTACACAGCCAACGACCCAGTGTATCCATCACCGTTATCCAGGAAATACCGCTAAACCAGCTCATACCCATTAACAACAGCGCCAGCAAAAAGATACTCGCACCAATGTAACCAAACATGGGGCGGGCAAAGTCGGCAGAAACATTGCCCAAGACGCCTCCCGGAATCCAGGAGATGATGCCAGGCCCTGTAGAATGCAGGTTTTCCAGTCCGCAGCCACCGAGTAGAATAAGCACAAATCCGGCATAAGTGAATATCTTTTGCTGGAGGGAAACTGATTGCTGCTCTCGACTCTCATAGATTTTCCATGCCGCGATTAATACAAGCAGGGGAAATAAATAGGCCATTTTTCCAAAACCATGGAGCAGCACATCTGCTAGCAAGGCACCGAATCGACCGCCCCAGTTGTTAACAAATCCGCCCTGGCTGCTGACGGTATGTGACCAGCCCGGATCATTTGGAGAAAAACTGGCAAGACAGATAAACAAATAGACAACCAGTGCAATCAGGAAGTAAAACAACCCTTCTTTAATCAACACCACCATTTTGGGTGTGATTACAGGCGCCTGGTTTTTGACAGACTTTTTAGACGCTTTTTTGGTATTCGCTGCAGACAAATTTAATATCGTAGGTAATTTAGATGCCGGTATTGTAGCGCATACACATCCACTGTCGAGAGATGAATCGACAATGTTATACGCAGGTGGTATTTGATTATCATGGCGTAATTTAAAACATCAAAAATAGCAGACCTCAAATAAGATCAAAGAGTATAAATCAACTTTATTTTATCAAGAGTGGTGGATTGACACCTTTCGAGTCATTTTTATCGCATTTTCTGATATTTTAAGGTGCGCATTGATACACGGTCGGAGATCTTGGGTGCATAAAGAACAAACTAATGGTTAAGTTTTTAGATGCGATTCACGCACTAATGCTTGAAAATTTTACCTGACCACTTTATATGTTATGTTTGTGCATCTATGGAGTATGGTTTAATGATGCAGTTGAACGAAAGAGTATGCATAAACACAGCTTACTTTCACAAATGAATCAAGAATTACTTATATAAGGTGGGATAGATGGCACAAGTCAAACATAGTCGGTTACTAATACTCGGTTCCGGACCAGCGGGTTATACAGCGGCACTCTATGCGGCACGCGCAAATCTTAACCCAGCGCTTATTACTGGAATAGAGCAAGGTGGCCAGCTCACCACGACTACGGATGTTGACAACTGGCCGGGTGATAATGAGGGCGTACAGGGCCCGGAATTAATGGACAGAATGCTTAAACATGTTGAGCGATTTGATACCGAGGTGATATTTGATCATATCAATAAAGTTGATCTGGCAGCAAAGCCATTTAATCTGCGTGGTGACAGCAGCGAATACAGCTGTGATGCATTGATAATTGCAACCGGCGCCTCGGCCAAATATCTCGGTTTAGAGTCAGAGGAAAAATTTAAGGGCAAGGGCGTTTCCGCGTGCGCGACCTGTGATGGATTTTTCTATAAAAACAAGCCTGTCGCGGTAATCGGCGGGGGCAACACTGCTGTCGAAGAAGCGCTTTATCTATCTAACATCGCCTCGCACGTCACCGTTGTGCACAGACGTGACCAGCTCCGCGCTGAAGCCATACTCATCGACAAACTGATGGATAAAACAGGTGAAACCGGCAATGTCTCTATTGAATGGTTCCATGAGCTGGATGAAGTATTAGGTGATCAAATGGGTGTTACGGCCGTTCGCCTGAGAAATAACCAGACCCAGGAAAAAAAAGAGATTGAGGTAATGGGAGCATTCATCGCAATTGGTCATCAACCCAACACCCAGATCTTCGATGGTCAAGTGACCATGACGAATGGCTATATCAAGGCCACCGGCGGGCAGGAGAAGGGACAGTGGACCGACCCGGCCTCGTTCCTCGTGGTCTGAGACCGCTCCTGTCCCGTATCTGAAACCCGCCGGCCGCATCCGGCCGGGGTGGGGAGAGCATGGCAAGCTGTTACATCCGCCGGAACCGGTTGCATGGCAGCGCTGGATGCTGAACGCTATCTGGAAGATTCACCCCCGCCGCTGGAACCGTGGCGATAATGGCGCCTGGAATGGACATTGATTAATTCTCGGAGAAAAAGAAGCCGGCCTGAAGCGCAGTATTCCTGCAGGTTGTCCTGCATGCGCCGGGGTTAATACGTGAATACGGAAAACGATGATGATCTGAAACTTTTTCGAGAAGCTGTTTCGGATGTTAAGCCATTGAAAACACAAACAAGAATTAATGAAAGGCCCAAACCCAAACCCTACCCGCAC
>JAHEKD010000126.1 GCA_024638545.1 Gammaproteobacteria bacterium | reverse complement strand
ATCAAGCTGATTGTTGGCCTGGGCAATCCCGGAAAGCAGTATGAATCAACGCGTCACAATGCAGGCTTTTGGTTTATTGATCAAATCCTCCGTAGGTACCGTGCAAGCCTGACTCGCAGAGACAGGTTCTTCGGTCATACCGGCAGCGCCAGTATTGACGGCACGGCGGTTCATTTACTAAAACCCGATACCATGATGAATCTAAGCGGGAAAAGCGTGCAGGCAGTGGCTGTGTTTTACCGAATAGACGTTGAGGAAATTTTGGTTGCCCATGACGAGCTGGATATCGGTTATGGTGAAATTCGACTAAAATCATCCGGTGGCCATGGTGGTCATAATGGCCTGCGCGATATTGTCAGATGCATGGGCAGCAAGGATTTCTACAGGCTGAGGATCGGAATAGGTCACCCGGGACATGCCAGCCAGGTGACCAGCCATGTGCTGAGTAATCCGCAGAAGGATCAAAAACAAAAGATGTTTTCTGCCATTGAGATCGCGATTGCTGAATTGCCTAAGATCATCAGGGGTGAGTTTGATGCGGCGATGCAAAGATTACATACTAAAAATGCATAACGCGTTAAGTGAATGAAGAAAATTTTGTCTGTCAAGCATTCCAGAATAAATAACTCGGACCTGATACGGGTTCGTCAACAGAGGTATTAACGTGGGTTTTCGCTGTGGAATCGTCGGGCTGCCAAATGTGGGTAAATCAACCTTGTTTAATGCGCTCACACGCTCAGGTGTCGACGCACAAAATTACCCTTTCTGCACCATCGAGCCGAATGTCGGCGTGGTCGAAGTGCCCGACGCCAGAATCAATGCGCTGGTAGAGATCGTCAGGCCTCAAAAAACGATTCCTGCCGCCATGGAGTTTGTAGACATTGCAGGACTGGTCAAGGGCGCCGCCCAGGGCGAGGGCCTGGGCAACAAATTTCTTTCACACATCCGTGAAGTTGACGCGATTGCGCATGTGGTCAGGGCCTTTGAGGATGAAAATGTGACTCACGTCGCAAATACCATTAACCCAATTGATGACGTCGAAGTGATTAATACAGAGCTGGCGCTGGCCGATATGGAAACTGTTGAAAAAGCGCTGCTGCGCGCACAAAAAGCCTCAAAGGCAGGCGATAAAGAACAAATTCAGCTGGCAGAACTGATTTCAAAGGTAAAAATTTACCTGGATGCAGGTAATCCGGTACGATCGATGGAGCTTAGTCCTGATCAGCAAAAGGCATTGAAACCGCTTTGTTTGATAACGGCAAAACCGGTTTTGTATATTGCTAATGTTGACGAATCGGGTTTTGACGACAATCCTCATCTGGATGCGCTTTCAGATTATGCCAATGCAGAAGGTTCCGAAGTTGTCGCTATCTGCGCCGCTATAGAGGCAGAATTGTCAGAACTGGATGACGAAGAGCGGCAGGAATTTTTAAACGACATGGGCCAGAATGAGCCGGGATTGAACCGGGTCATTCGTGCAGGTTACAAGCTGCTTGGCCTGCAGACCTATTTCACCGCCGGCGTCAAAGAAGTACGTGCCTGGACGATAAAAGAGGGTGCCACAGCGCCGCAGGCAGCAGGGGTCATACATACGGATTTTGAAAAGGGCTTTATCCGCGCCGAAACCATCGCTTATGATGATTTTGTAAATTACCGGGGCGAGCAGGGCGCCAAAGAGGCCGGTAAACTCCGGCTCGAAGGTAAGGAGTATATTGTCAAAAATGGCGATGTCCTGCATTTCAGGTTCAACGTTTAAGTTATTTTTATTTTGTCAATCATCTGAATTCTTAAGATCGAGTAGATCGATGATTAGGTGCCAGACGCGTTTTGATTGAGATTGATTAATTGACAGGTACTTTTGATTTTTTGCAATTTTCACAGTTTGTGTAAGCGCCTGGCTCTTCAAAGTCGCCATACTCCAGCTTAGATTAATATCGTTGGCACAGCTGGTAAATGTCCAGCTCAGAACCAGAAAAAATGCAGCTGTTATTCCAATAAAATTCATTTTTGGTCTCCTGCGCTTTGTGCGCGCAATTTTGTGTTTACAGTTTTAGAACCAAAATAATCATTAACAATGCTGAATAACATGCCGCCGCCTGTCAGCGTGGCACCCATTGTCACACTATACCGAAATTTGGTTGTTTAATAATAATAGATTGAAAGTATAATAATACGATACTCAAACTAAAAATCGGCCGTGGCACAGACTGCATCATTGATTAATACACTGAAAAAAGCGCTTAGAGCACAGGGAAAAACCTACCTGGACGTCGCCGACACGCTCAACCTGTCAGAGCCCAGTATTAAACGGATGTTTGCCGAAGAGCATATGACCCTTAAGCGGCTTGACAGGATTTGCGAGATGCTGAACATGGAGCTTTCCGAACTGATCCTGATGATGCAGGATAACAGTAACCTCATCTCTCAATTAACACATGAGCAGGAGCAGGACCTGGTTTCTGACCTGGGTCTGTTTCTGGTTGCTGTATCGTGTTTAAATCGCTGGAGCTTCAAGGATATTTTAGATACTTACGATATTTCAGAAATGACTCTGAGGCGGTACCTGAAGCGTCTTGAGAAATTGAAGTTCCTGCAGCTACTCGCGGGTGATCGAATCAGGGTGCTGGTCAATCGCAACTTTACCTGGCTTCCTGACGGACCCATACAGCGATTTTTTAATCAAAAAATACAAAATGAGTTCTTCGCATCGAGTTTTGAGCAAAAAGGCGAGAAGCTCTCCGTCATTACCGGCATGCTCTCGACGAGTTCGAACGCAATTATTCAAAAGCGGATTGAACGTTTAATCAGTGAATTTAGTGATCTTGAGACAGAGGATGCCAGCTTGCCCATTAGCAAGCGCTTTGGTACTACAATGGTCGTCGCTATTCGCCCATGGGAGCTAGAGGCCTTTGAAAAAATGCGCAGGCAAGGCACAATAAAATCATTCAAATAAATAGCCGTGATGGACTTGACTTTATAAACTCAACGCTTATGATTTGAACCCCTTCCAGAACAAGGCTATGTAGCTCAGTTGGTTAGAGCACATCACTCATAATGATGGGGTCGGTAGTTCGAATCTACCCATAGCCACCATAAATATCAATGAGTTACGTTGTTAATTGTTGATTTTATAAGTATGAAACTTTCATGTAAACGCACCCTAGACGCACACGCATCCATTTCAACTTTATTTTATTGAATTATGTCTGGTATTACTAAGGTGACAACGAAATGGTCTGAACCCTTAATATTAGATTTCAGACATAAATTAATTGTAAAGATAACTGAAATTGGTGGATTCATTCATTTGCTGGCTATCATATCTAGAGTTATCATCAAATATAACCGTCTTAATATCCACTCCTGTGAATTTGAACACTAACATTTATAAAAATGTCGATACGGGTCCTTAGTCGGTCGCTTTTGCGTTGCGAATGGTCGGCGGCGCGCAGTTTGAATAGCGGAAAGGTTTTTAATTGATGTCAACAAACAAAGAAATTGAAGTCAAATTAACGGTTCCACAAATTGCTCATTCATGGTGTGTTTCAGAACGTACTGTCTGGCGTTGGAAATTAGAGCCTATTAACAATGAAGATTATCGTCACTTATTCAGGTTGACTGACATTCTTGAGAATAGAAGCATGGCTGGGCTTGATTACAACACTGAGCGCACTCGTAAAGAAAAAGAATTAGCCGATAAGCTTGAAATGCAAAATGAGGAATTCAGAAAAGGCCTGATATCTGTTGAAGATGTCGAACGAATTTGGGGCGACATTGCGGATAATGTTAAAGCTAAAATGTTAGGAATAACAAATCAGGTGAGCAAGATTCTGGCGCAGAACTGCTCTATTACAATACCTTTTGAGGATGTAAAACGCATCGAAAATTCCATTGATGGACAAATTAAATCTGCTTTATCAGAATTATCCAGGACAAGGGCGTAAATTAAATTCTGGAAAATTCCGAAAGTTGCCCATTTGAGACATCCCGAATTGTCTTTACACTATTCGTTTTCTCGAAAAGAAGATATTTGACAGCACAGAAAATATCAATACTAATGATCAATTAGCACTTCGAAAATAGCGGGTATTGCCTGGTTACCTCGGCCCTGTTCAATTGCCGTGGAAATTACCGATTCGATCATTTCATGAAAGGAGGGATCGACACCCAACTCCCGACTGAGGCGCACAAAGAAATCATAGCCGGAAGCATCTATATCTAACGTGGCTTCGTTCGTGGAATAATCTCGTTTTTCCGTCATCGTGACATAATCATCCATCGTCCGTCCGATAAACTGCCACGCTTTTTCGCCGCCGGTAAGATCGAGAAATTTCCTGGCCGGAATACCGGCAGCGGCAGCCAGTGCCGCTGTATGCATGCAGGCAAACGTCATACCGTAATATCGGGCATAGACAAGCATCGACGCTAAAGGCGCCATACCGACTTGCTCGCCAATGAAAACAGAATTAGGTCCGAACGATTCCAATTTGGGGCGAACGTTATCAAATACGTCTCTCAATCCTGAATAAGCAATCTTTGCGACCCCATCGCGAATATCGGCAGGAAATGCCAGGATACCGCCATCAAGATAATTAACATGATGTTTGCGCATCCACTTGCCCTGTTCTATTGACTGGTCAGGCTCCAGTGCCGTAAGCTGAATTACCGTCCGGCCATTGAGTTCCTCTGCCACGCCATCAGAGGAAAGGATAGATTGAACAGCCTCATGATTTAAAACACAAATCATAATTGTATTGGACATGCTCATAGCTTCAGCAGGGGTGCCCGCGACATTTGCGCCAGCATCTGCCAATGCGTCACATTTGGACTCGGTTCTGTTCCATACAGTGAGCTCGTGTCCCGTAGCCAGCAGCCTGTCTGCTAAAGCGCTACCCATGTTGCCAAGACCAATCACGGTTATCTGATCAGACTCATCCAGTTTGATTGCCATTCATTTATCCTCCCTATAAAACCGAATCTAACTCATCAATAGTATAAATGAAATTTAATTAAAATATTTTCAAGGGATAAAAGGCAATATCTCTTATAGATATTGAGTCAGACATTTGCGTTTATAAATGGCTGGTTTGAAGAAAACTATTATGATGTCATGTTTTTTTAATGACAGTAAAGAGTATCGAACTGCCTATGAAGCCAAAAATTAACCATCAAACTTTCAACAGATTTTTATTCTGCATTGCGAATGGGTCTGAATTGCCCAATTGAGCCATTCGAGCCTTGTTTTAATTTCGACGAATTCACAGATAAGCAGTCATTGATATTTGCGACTACTATTGTTTTTAAAAGGATGCAAACTCGTTATACAGTTCCGCTCTATTGATTTAATATATAAAAAAAATGCCCTAATTTCTCCAGCGCATTTTAGTCAAACAGGTGATTATGCTGTTAGATTGTTACTGGCCTCACCATTAAGGCAACACCACATTAAAATAGGTCGGGTTAGACGCATTCACAAAACCAGTGGGTTTGACATTTGCATCTTCACCCTGGGCGCGCCCAAATGCTTTGTTTAAACCTGTGTGTGTGACATCGATCGTACGTTTGCAATAGCGGACCTCACCGGGCATTAATGTGCCGATAAAGCACTGATGCTGCCAGCCGCTGTTCACCGGACTCGCCAGATCGTGAAAGGTATTAACACGGTAAAGTTTGATACCGCCTGTGTTTTCAACACGGAAGACGATCTCAGCTATATCACCATTCACCGTAACGGCTGTCGCTTGTGTATCCGCGTTGCTTTCATTTACATAATGGGTGACTTTTAGTTTGCCCGGCTGGTCGTCGAAACCGAGATAATACGCATTAGTTCGATCCGCCAGGTTTTCACCGGTGCCGGAAACTTTGGCGGTGACGCTTGCCGGAACGTTGTTAAGTCCGGCCAATACATCCTGAAAATTTGCGCAGCTATACGGCTGCTTGGTTTGTCCCGGCATCATGTCATAGAGATTACACACTAATTCACCGTCTTCAAAGACCCGAACCCGGTAGATCCGACCGGGGTTGTTGTTGGTGACTTTATAGTCCACCCGGTAGCGTGTACCGGCCAGCAATTCGGCCGCCTGTGCCGAGTTTTCTCTTGGCTTATGATTTATCAGTTTTTCTAAAGTCAGTACATTCATGGCACCGCTAAATTCATAGGCACCGCTATCGCGTACGCCTACTGCGGCAACTCCGCGTTGATCGCTCGCGGTTGCCCCCGGGCCGGTTCCATTATTAATCGCCGGCGAACCGGCTAACAGGGCATGGGTCTGGGTCGGACCGCCGTTATCGGCCAGCGGGCCTAAAACAGGGTCAACCGCTAATGCAGTGGTGCCACAACTGCCGTCTTCAATGATGCTGTCGGTCTCCGCGGTTGCGGTGCTACTATTTGTAGTACAATCCTCGCCTGAGGAATTGGCGACTATGCTGTTACTCAGCCTCACGGGTGAGTTAAAAAATGCATAAATCCCGCCACCGCCATTTCCAGCATTATTGCCTGAGACAGTGCTGTTCGCAAGCGAGAGGGGTGAATATTCACGAGCATCAATGCCACCACCATTACTTTCAGCGCTATTGCCCGAGACCGTGCTATTTCTGAGATCGACGGGTGAATAACGAAAAGCATAAATCCCGCCGCCATAAATTCCAGCACTATTGCCCGAAACCGTGCTGTTATTCAGCGTGACGCCTGAATAATCAGGAGTAAAAATCCCGCCGCCATTAAAATTAGCTGTATTACCCGAGACCGTGCTATTCGTAAGCGTGACGTATGTGAAACCACCATTAGAAATCCCGCCGCCGCTACTTCCTGCACTATTATCCAGGACCGTGCTGTTATTCAGCGTGACGGTTGCATAGAAATCAACAGAAATCCCACCGCCACTACTTGCTGCACTATTGCCCGAGACCGTGCTGTTAGTCAGCGTGACACGTGTACCACCACCATAAATCCCGCCGCCTCGATTACTAGCCGCATTGCCAGAGACCGTGCTGTTACTCAACGTGGTGTTTGAGATATAAACATGAATCCCGCCGCCAGATCTAAGACTATTGCCACCTGTCAGGGTGAGTTGATCCAGTTCCACCTGAGTATC
>JAHEKD010000125.1:5582-7117 GCA_024638545.1 Gammaproteobacteria bacterium | reverse complement strand
TCTGGCGGTCGCGTCAGCACGGACATTAAAAGCAATAATGATTGCATTGGACGCCAGTGCCAGATTGACGTCTGATTCATTGATACCGCCGGCCATGCCGTGAATAACTTTAACCTGAACATCTTCCCGTGACAGTTTTTGTAACGACTCCGTCAAGGCCTCAACTGAACCCTGGACATCGGCTTTAACGATTAGATTCAGACTTGCCACATCAGAATCACCCATATTGTCGAACAGGTTTTCGAGTTTCGCGGCTTGCTGTCTGGCCAGCTTGATTTCTTTAAATTTACCCTGGCGAAACAGTGCAATTTCACGTGCCTTGCGCTCATCAGAGACGGCCAGTACTTCGTCACCTGCCGTCGGCACACCCGAAAGACCCTGTATCTCAACCGGCGTAGACGGTCCAGCCTCTTTGATTTGCATACCTGCTTCATTATTCATTGCCCTGACGCGTCCTGGTTCCTGGCCGGCAAGTAAAATATCGCCTTTTTTCAGACAGCCTTTTTGCAAAAGTATGGTGGCGACCGCGCCGCGGCCTTTATCCAGCCTGGCCTCGACCACAACACCCGATGCATGACCTTCATCCGGCGCAGTTAATTCGAGTATCTCTGCCTGTAGTAATACCGATTCCAGCAACTGCTCTATATTGAGTCCACTTAAGGCTGATACAGGTATCATCTGCGTATCACCACCCCAGCTTTCCGGAATCAGGCCATGTTGTGATAACTCCTGCATTACCCGATCAGGGTCAGCATCTTCTTTGTCCATTTTATTGATAGCAACGACAACCGGCACACCTGCATCCTTGGAATGGCGGATTGCTTCTATCGTTTGAGGTTTAACCCCATCATCCGCGGCAACCACCAGTATAACGATATCTGTTGCTTTCGCACCTCGTGCACGCATCGCCGTAAACGCTTCGTGACCAGGGGTATCCAGAAAGGTCATCTCACCTTTTTGTGTCGCAACCCGGTAGGCGCCAATATGCTGGGTAATACCACCTGCTTCACCTGACGCCACCTTGGATTTTCTAATGAAATCCAGCAGCGATGTTTTTCCATGATCGACATGACCCATCACGGTCACCACCGGCGGACGCGGCTTTGCTTCATATTCGACCGCCAGTTCATCAGAACTTAGCAGCGACTCCGGATCATCTGTGGCTACAACAACGGGCTTATGACCCATCTCTTCAACAACGATAATGGCTGTATCCTGGTCGATGACCTGATTGATCGTGACCATACTGCCGAGATTCATCAAGGTTTTAACAACGTCAGTACCTTTAACAGACATGGCATGCGCAAGGTCTGCGACGCTGATTGCCTCAGGTATCATCACGTCAAGTATTACCTGTTCAACCGGCTTTTCAAACGTATGAACGTTATCAGTTTCGATCTTTTTCTTTCTGTCGACCTTACTGGCTGCAGCCAGTTCCTTGCGCTTGGCCTTTTTCTTTTTGCGTCGATCTGCTGCGGTTATTTCCTGCTCTTTTCTGCGTTTTGCCCTTAGCGCGAGTTCCCTGTCCCTGTCCG
>JAHEKD010000125.1:0-5572 GCA_024638545.1 Gammaproteobacteria bacterium | reverse complement strand
TTTACTGACTTTTCATCAACAGATTCCTGCGCTTTTACATCAACGCCAGCGTCCTGGTCCGCTTCATCTGTGGACTGAACTTTTTGCCGGGTATCAGCTGTTTGCTTATCAACCGCTTCACTGGTGTCTGCAGTTTGCACAGGTTCAGATTCTGACACTATGTCAGACGAGGAAATCTCTTCACCGGCCGCAATCTGGTCAACTGCCTGGGGTGCAGTATCCTGCTTATCCGCTGCGCCAGCCTGCTCTTTTTCGGCCTGGATTTGATCTGGCTCGATAACCGACTGCTCTTCAATAACAGCTTCTTCGACAATTTCAGGCTCACGGACAAAAGTACGCTTTTTCTTGACCTCAACCTGGACAGTTTTTGATGATCCTGCTTTCGTTCGCTGTTTCAGATTATTAGTCAATCGCGATTTTAATGTGATCTTTCTGCGCGTTGACAGCGGTTCAGATTTTACCTCGGGTTTTGCGGCTTTACGCAAGTGAGACAACAGCTTTCGCATCTCGATTTCGTTCAACGTATCGTTGACATCGTTTTTCCCAACCACGCCGGCATCATCCAGCTGCTTAAGCAACTGTTCAGGCGGCAGTTTAATCTGGTTGGCAAAAATTTTAATTAATACTTCAGTCATGGTTCAACACCTATTGATATACCCCTATTGATATACCTTACTTAAACCAGGGTTCTCTGGCTTTCATGATTAAGGCACTGGCTTTTTCTTCGCCAAGTTCCGGTAAGATTTCGAGTAATTCATCTGTTGCAAAATCTGCTAATTCTTCAGAATCTGTAACATCATGGGCTTTGAGTTTTGCCGCTGTTTCTTCATCCATGCCTTCCAGATTCATTAGATCTTTTTCTGCTTCAGCCGCACTGGCTGATGCAGACTGGATTAATAGAGCATCTTCGGCCCGGTTTCGCAGTACTTCCACCAGTTCCTCATCGAACTCTTCTATATCCAACAACTCCTGTTTCGGCACATAGGCAACTTCTTCAAGCGAAGTAAATCCTTCCTGCACCAGGATGCCGGCTATTTCTTCATCTATATCCAGAAGCCTCATTAACTTGCTTCGCGCTTCCGCCTCTTCGCCCTCGGCTTTTTCTACTGCCTGGTCATTGGTTAGTATATTGATGTCCCAACCGCATAATTCACTCGCCAATTTAACATTCTGGCCATTTTTACCGATGGCCTGGGATAGCTGGGACTCATCAACAATGACATCAATCGAATGCGTGTCCTCATCGATCACAATCGATTCAACTTCAGCAGGAGCCAGTGAGTTGATTACAAATTGTGCCGGATCCTCGGACCATTGAATTATATCAACACGTTCGCCACCGATCTCATTGGAAACACTCTGAACCCGCGCACCACGAATACCGACACAGGCACCGATCGGATCAATTTTCGGATCAAATGAATACACGGATACTTTCGCACGCGATCCTGGATCCCGGGCACCACTCTTAATTTCAAGATAGCCCTCACTCGCTTCCGGCACTTCAAGCTTGAACAGCTCAATCAGGAAGCGCGTGCTGATACGATCGAGGAAGATTTGTATGCCGCGCGCCTCCGGATTTATCTCATGCACGAGTGCTCGAATTCGATCACCCTTGCGCAACGCCTCGCGAGGAATCATTGACGATCTTTTTAACAGTGTTTCCACGCCGTTGATATCAACAATCGCACCGTCGCGCTCCATCCGTTTAACGGTCCCTGACACTAGCTCACCCAGGTGTTTTTGAAATTCAACAACAACCTGATTGCGTTCGGCTTCCCGAACTTTTTGAATAATAACCTGCTTGGCCGCCTGTGCTGCGATACGGCCGAATACCACTGCTTCCATCGGTTCTTCAATAATATCACCGATGTTCAGTTCTTCAGAATGCTTGCGTGCATCAGTCAGAAACATCTGTGCATCTGGATTTGTCATCTCTTCATCATCGGCAATAATTTCCCATTGGCGAAAGGCCTCATAGTCACCGGAATTGCGCTCGATTGCGACCCGTACTTCAATATTTTTTTTACTTCGCTTACGAGTTGCCGTCGCTAATGCAGCTTCAATAGCTTCAAAAATGATATCTTTATCCAGAGATTTTTCTCTGGATACCACTTCTGCCATTAATAAAATATCACTGTTGTTCATTGCTCAACTCCGTCAAAAATTACTCACGTCAGGTCCATTCAGGGAATAACTTGGCGTCATTAATATCATTAAATGGCAAGTCATAGGCTTCGCCATCAACCTCGACAACAATTCCTGTATCACTGACTTCGGTCAATTGACCGGCAAATCGTTTACGACCCAGATATAAATTGTGAGTCGAAACTTTCACTCTCTGCCCGCAAAATCTCTCGAAATGCTCGGGTTTAACCAATGGCCTGTAAATCCCAGGGGAGGAAACTTCAAGGGTATAGCGACTCGCAATTGGATCTTCAACATCCATTACAGCACTGATCTGCCGCGATACCTTTTCGCAGTCCTCGATCGTTATGCCTTCTTCACTGTCAATGTAGACTCTCAGTATTGAGCTCTTTTTTTGCGGCACAAACTCCACCTTGACTACTTCGTAGCCCAGTGAAACTGCAACCGATTCAACAATTTGCTCAATATTCAATACATCAATCCAACTAAACAGTACAAAAAAAATGGGCATCAGCCCACTATTTCCTGACATAAAACAGCTGTCACAGCTGTTTTAGCTATTTTAAAAACACGCTTTATATTACAAGCAAAAACCCCGCCTGATCCGCGGGGTCGTAGTCATTTTTTCGCCTGAATTTGGTAGCGGGGGTAGGATTTGAACCTACGACCTTCGGGTTATGAGCCCGACGAGCTGCCAGACTGCTCCACCCCGCAACAGCGAGTAGCGTATTCTAGTCATTTTTCCTTAAGTATTCAATAGTTTCGGGGACATTATTTACACTGATCTGTATATATTTGAGTATTTGCCGATGGCAGCTGTGGTCTGGAGTAAAATAATCACCTGTTGCCTGTAACATTCGCAATAACGGGGAACGGACAACGATTTACTTCCGACTTGACCCAGGAAAGGACAGACCACGGTGAAGTTCCGATTTGACGCTCAAAACCGTGGTCTCTCCCCCAAGAATTCCCATATAGCTGTAAGCGGTTACACACACGCATGCAGGCCTAATATTGGGACAATAGCCGGAACAACGTTGGATAGGTTGGTCATATAAGGCTTAATAAGGTATTAATTGCAAAGACGGAATGGCAATAACGGCAGATAGGCAATATTTAGGAAAAAGCTGTTAGATCAGGTTTAGGAAAAATATGACGAGTCCAGTCCGACAGGCTGCTAGCCCGCATTTCTAACCGGACTTCGTAGCGAGACGGTTAAAGGATGCGGCCTGTATGGGTTTGACGACCAAAGGCCGGCATTATGTTATCAGCATAGGTGCCGGCACAAGGGCCGGCAGGCATCGTTGACACGATGTCGAGGACCCTGAGCGAGTAAAATGCCCACAGGGCGTGGCAAGGGACCGTCGCAGTAGTAGGGTGGTGAGAAATGCGGGCTAAGGCCTGTTTTTGACAATCACTTTTTTCAAAGGCGAAAGGTTTATTTCATCGAAAACAACGTTAGCCGCACTGTTGAGCATGAGCATAACCGCATCCGCCACCTGCTCCGGCAATATACTGTTAACCTCATCAGGACCGGGCTTAAATCCGAGTTCATCAAAAAAATGAGTGTTTACCATGCCCGGATTAATCAACCCGACTCGAATATCATTACTTGCACATTCGCACCTGAGTGACTGACTGAAACCTCTCAAACCAAATTTAGCGGCGCTGTACACTGTACCCTGTTTGCCTGCCGTTATCGCTGATTCTGATCCGATAAAAATAATATCACCGCTGCCTCGACGCTTAAATGCGGGTATAAATGCCCTTACAATCTGAATCTGGGCTACCAGATTCACCTTCATTTGCTGGTCAATCTGCTGATGCGAAAACTCCTCAAGCCCACCGAAGCGACCCACACCTGCATTAAGCACCAGGGCATCAACACTCTCGCACCGTGCAATCAGGGCCTCAAGAGCACTACCGTCATCTGCTATTTTACAAAGATCAAGCTCGACAGCAGAAAATGCGGCATGTGTAATCTTGATCGAATCAGGATCTCTCGATGTACCAATAACCTGCCAGCCCTGCTCTAATAATTGCCGGGCGAGTGCATTTCCAATTCCACGACTGGCACCTGTGACTAATACGCAGCTCATACCGAGCAGTTGTACAGTTTGTGCTCTGGTATCCAGCGCAGCAGGTGCTGCGTGCAAAATTCAAACATTGATTGTTCGAGCGAACGGTTAAAGGATTTCATACCATTTGTATCCTCCATATGTAAATGAAATAAAGGTTCCTCCGGATATATTTTTTTGATTTTTTTAAAAAACCCACTCGGCATTCTGAACTCGCCCATGCTGACAGAGTGAATCGACTCGCCGTCCAGCTTGTCAAATATTAATTCAAACAGCGCCTTATAGCTGGTTCGGTAATTATGATAAGCCATCATCGGATCAAATCTTAGTCCGATATTCCAACCCCTTGACTGCAGCATCTGCATGGCCTTTATGCGTTTATGAACACCCGGCACACCGTGTTCGAAACGCCTGGAAAAATCTTCGGGTGTAAAGCTGAATGCGACCACGACATTCTTAAGCGCAGGTCGATTCAACAGGCTCCTGACCTGGGTGCTTTTGGTTCTTATTTCAAGACAGGCATTCGGCAGGCGTTCAAAAACATTCAGGCAGTGTTGCATAAACCCGGTAACTGGCTCAAATGCCAGGCTGTCACAGTCGTAACCGGAGAAAAACCAGGGTCTTTGATTATGAAGCTCAGATGAGAGCGCTGTAATGGTATCAGTCATGTCTTCGAAATTGACAAATACGACATAATGCGCCGATTGGTACATGCCCTGCAAAAAACAGTAGCGACAGTCGTAAATACAGTTAAGCATATGGGAAAAATAATAATTTTCCCTGCTGCCAACACCGTAGCCCTCAGGTGCGGGCAGCACATGACCCTCATGCTTGTGTGCCAGGATCAACGACGGGTTTTGCTTTTGCAGTCTGAAATTTTGGGCCTTGGGGTTAAATATTTCTCCATACCGGTCACAAACAATAATTTCAGCGTGATCAAAACGCGCCAGGATTTGCCGGACGCGTGGATGGGTCTCAATCGCTCGCTCGATGTAAACTGTATTGATCATTTGCCAGTTTATTTCGCTTCTAGACCAAAAGCTCAACGTTTTTTAATTTTTCTCTGAGCAATTCGATAAGTTGCCCGGCATCTTTAGCCTGGCTCAATATAGAATCGCAACCTGATCCGTGTACCTGCAGGCTGTTTGTTAATTCATTAACGATTTGTTTTTGGGCAAAGGTTAATTTTATATTTTTAATTTCAATAGGTTGAAAGTTATTTTTAATGTAGATTAATGATTTTAAATGCTGCAGGTACTGATCAATGTGGCCGATATGAGGATCAATCAGTTGAGCCATCTGTTTTTTATCCAGCGCACTGGCCGGATTCTCAAGATTGTCGGAAA
>JAHEKD010000124.1 GCA_024638545.1 Gammaproteobacteria bacterium | reverse complement strand
TAACCCGCCGCCCAGCTGGTTGCTGTATAACCTTCTACAGTATACATTTCCATATCTGTGGCCTGCAGATAGTTGCAGCTATGTGTTTCCCTGTATGCGCCATCAACAAAAAACTGCGCATGAAACCGCTTACCCATTAAACGGCCCTGCATATCGACCTGACAGACTAGCACGGTATCAATACCACCAGTTTTAACGAGTTTTTTTAATGATTCAAAAGCAAGGTTTCCCGGCATGATTTTTGACCTTTAATAATTTGTTTGGCTGGCGCCAAAATTTTAATTGTCTGAAACTAATCGACACCCGCAATGAGTCAAAGACCCATTGCGGGTGATGGTGGTTAGCTGTATCTGTAGGGTACGCCCACTTTTTCCATAGTTGCAGAATAATCCTTGAATGCCTGCACTACTTTTGCAGTTCGCGGGCTAATTGACGCCAGCTCATCCCAGAATTCTTCGGAATCCTTAACGACCTGGTTCCATTCATCCTGAGGGATTTCGGTAAGCTCCATTTTGTCACCATTTACCCTAAGGTCTGCCTCGCCTCCCCAGTACCAGACCTGTCGATAGTAATGCGAGCTGTCCATTGACAACTTGAACAGCTCCTGCAGATGTGGCGGTACTTTTGCCCAGCTGTTGCTATTGGCAAAATATGATCCGCACCAGGCCCCGGTAACGTTATTAAGCAGTGCATAGTTGCATACATCCGCCCAGCCGACTTCATAGGCTTCTGTAAAGCCACACCAGGCCACGCCATCGAGTTCGCCGGTTTGAATGGCGACTTCAATATCATCCCAAGGTAATGTCACCGGTACCAGCCCGTAGCGGGACAGAAACTTACCGGCCGTGGGCACACCAAAGACACGCTTGCCTTTCATATCTGCGAGCGTATTTATCGGCTCTTTTGTGAATATATGCAGTGGATCCCAGGCACCGGCGCTCAGCCACTCGACGCCTTCGATTTCACCATAGGCTTCTGCCCAGATCTCATTCAGGCCGTAATATTTAAACAGCACCGGCAGGTCGAGGCTGTAGCGTGTTGAAAAAGGAAAATAGCCGCCGAAAACGCTAATATCAACAGGTGAAGCCATAGTTGCATCATCACTTTGCACGGCATCGATCGTTCCATTTTGCATTGCACGAAAAAGTTCATCGGTAGGCACCAGCTGATCTGCATAGTAAAGCTCTATCTCCATTTCACCATGGGCTGCGATATTAAAGGCTTCGATTTGCGGTTTAATGACATGCGCACCCAGCGGTGCGCCAGAATAGGTTTGCAGACGCCACTTAATTGGATTGGTTTGCGAATATACATAGGGTGCTGCAACTGCGCCGGTAGTTGCGACACCCGCTTTTTTAATAAAATCTCTTCGGCTGGTAGTGGTTTGCGATTTTGAATCAGGTTTTGCATTATTCATCGTATAGCTCCTCTGTGTTTAAACACAATTTATCAAGTTAAAGTTGTCTATTCCATCTCAATACTTGTTTAACCCGGGTGTTTTACTCTGCTGTTTATTGCAACCTTATCTTTTCAGGCAACCACATCGCTATCTGGGGAAAGGCCATCACCAGAATCAAAGCCAGAGTCATAACAAGTACAAATGGAATAATAGATCGGTAAATATCAGTTAATGTAATCTCTCTTGGCGCCATTGCCCGCATCAGGAACAGGTTGTAACCAAATGGCGGCGTCATGTAGGCAATCTGGCAGGTAATTGTGTAGAGCACACCGTACCATATGAGATCGAAACCCAGTACTTTCACCAAGGGTACATACAGGGGTGCCACAATCACCAGCATGGCGGTATCGTCTAAAAACATGCCCATTACCAGGTAAGATAACTGCATCATTATCAACACTTCCCAGGGACTCAGATCCCATTTGGTAATGAATAAAGACTCAATGGCCCTGACCGCGCCTATGCCGTCAAAAACGGCACCGAAACACAGCGCGGCAAGTATTATCCACATAAACATGCAGGAAATGCCCAGCGTTTTACGCATGGTCGCCTCCAGAACTTCGCGGCTCAAGCGGCGTTTCGCAAGTGCCGCCAGCGTCGCCGCGGTAGCGCCGACCGCAGAGCTTTCAACCAGCGATGTAATCCCCATGACGAACAGGCCCGTCATGAAAAAGAAAATTAAAAATGGAATGATGCCTGCTTTAAGCGAGTTCAGTTTAACACTTAATGGAACTTCGCGCTCTTCGCGTGAAAGCGTCGGACCGAGATGTGGCTGCAGTTTACAGCGTATTGCAATATAGATAATGAACATGCCTGCCATCATCAATCCAGGAATAACCCCAGCCAGCCAGAGCTGGCTGACGGGTTGCCTGGCAATCATGCCATATAAAACCAATACCACACTCGGTGGCACAAGAATCCCCAGTGAGCTGCCTGCCTGCACTACGCCGGTTATCATTATCTTGTCGTAGCCGCGTCTTAGCATTTCCGGCAAGGCAATCGTGGCGCCGATGGCCATGCCTGCAACGCTTAATCCATTCATCGCCGAAATGACGATCATCAGCCCGATAGTTCCGATTGCCAACCCTCCCCTTATTCCACCGA
Organism: Gammaproteobacteria bacterium; assembly: GCA_024638545.1. Classification (GTDB taxonomy): domain Bacteria; phylum Pseudomonadota; class Gammaproteobacteria; order Arenicellales; family JAHEKD01; genus JAHEKD01. The sequence goes on along the minus strand of JAHEKD010000124.1, from coordinate 4,577 downwards.
ACCAGAGGTGGAACATATCATAAAGATCATTTGCAATACCGGTTTCCGAAAGGATGTACCCCATATAGATGAAAAGCGGCAGCGTGAGCATGGGATACCAGTTAAAGAGCTTAAAAGCTGCATTAAACGGCATCTCAATTGCACCCTCACCATAAAGAAATAATGCGGCTGTAACAGAGACAAATCCGATTGCAGCAAATACCCTCTGCCCCGTCAGCAGCATCACCAACATCGAAATAAACATTACAATTGCAATTGTCTCGTAACTCATTGGATTTGGTTTCCCTGTCGTGGTTTACCCTGAATTGATTTTCCTCGGGCTTTCGCCAGATCTTTAAAGAATGTGGAAACGGCTTGCAGCAGCATCAGTACAATACCAAATACCATAATGACTTTTATTGGGATCATTGACGGGTTCCATTGAGAGAACTTTCGCTGGTTGTACTCTATGGCGTATATGGTGCTCGAAATCGAACCAAAAAGCAGGCATGCAAGATAAAATACGAGAAAAAAACTGGTAAAGCTGTCTATTCTTGCTTTGGTTTTCTGACTACAGCGATCATAAACAAGGTCCATTCTGACGTGCGAATTGAGCTGCATCGAATATGCGCCACCCATGATGTAGTAGGCCGTCATCAGGAACTGAGCCATTTCCACTGTCCATGAAAGAGGAAAGTCCAGAATATTTCTGGTTATCGCTCCGAGTAACAGCACTAAAATCATCGCGAATATCAGGTACATCGTCAGACGTCCAAATTTTATTGACCAATAATCAATAAAGTGAACGTAGTTTTGGATAAATCTATTCATCTTGTTAATCAGCTAGCGGCAGCTAGAACCAGTTTTGACATCGAATGGATCAGCATTTTCTGGATTATATCTGCCATAGCCTTAATTTCCACCGTAGTTGTTAGCAAATCATTTTTTATTTCGAGCATCACATTTGGAAGTAAATGCTGAATCGCGTGCACTCTCAGGGTATGCGTGACACCATCTTCTGGTCCGTAGGGTTTGTTGCGCTCAACCAAAAATCTGCATACTTGCGGGGCAACATCCAGCATCAGGTCAGCCATGCGGGAATCAAGATCGTGCAAGATACCAATTTCCGTGAGCCGAACCTGGTTAAAATAGCTGGGAGTAAAACTGTGAACGGTCACCAGTGCCGGCCTAGTTCCTCTTGCCAGCTTATCATGGATGAGGGCTGAGAGCGTGTTGTGAAATGGTGTATATATTTCGTCAATTCGCGACTGACGCTCGGATTCACTGAGGTTAAGGTTGCCAGGTATTTCATACATTTCGCTTTTTACGGGTATCGCAGATTCAGAATCCGGGGGCCGGTTACAGTCGTAAATCAATCGCGATATCTTCGAACAGACCAGTGGCGCATCAAACAGCGAACTAAGTTCAAGAGCCAGCGTCCTTGCACCCGGATCCCAGGCGATATGTTTACTTAACATGACTGAATCGGGTAACGGATTGATAAACTGGTCAGGTATTGAGTTTGATGCATGTTCACAAACCATAACCACCGGAGCAGCGCCATTCGGATTGAGGATTTCAACATACGGAGATCGCGGTTTAACGGGAGAAGTGTTAGTGATTGGTAAATAAGTTGTAGAATGGCGACTCATTTGTAAAATCTTATACAGTCATAATTTTTAAGTCAATTATTTTACAGTTAAATTCTTTTCAACTTCTTTTATTCTGATATGCTATAAAAAATGACGGTGATTTTTATGTGGCAGCTGAGAATTTAAAAACCATTATGGAATTGATTCTGTTACGGTTTGAGGATTTAACCCGTGCAGAAAGGCAGCTTGCCAATAAGCTCCTGGAAGATTATCCGGTTTCAGCTCTGGGAAGCATCACCGAGCTTGCTGAAAATGCATCAGTTTCAAGTCCAACCGTTGCAAGGATGATTGCCAAACTCGGTTTCAAGGGTTACCCACAATTCCAGCAGCGATTGCGTCATGAATTAAGCGCGATAATATCCAGTCCTATAGATAAACATGATAACTGGGCGCACAGCGCGCCTGATGCGCATATTCTTAATCAGTTCACGGAGAATGTATTGCAAAACATTCGTCGCACACTGAGGCAATCAGATACGCAGACCTTTGATCGTGTCGTCAATTTACTCGCGGATTCTTCAAGTCATATTTATATTACGGGCGGCCGAATTACTCAATCACTCGCTGAATATTTTTTTACCCACCTGCAGATGATAAGGACCGATATTACAGATATGCACTCTGCCACCAATGCCTGGCCTCACTATATTATTGACATGAAAAAAAATGATGTGCTGGTAATTTTTGACATCCGCCGTTATGAGACTGATCTATTGCGTCTTGCACAAGTTGCGCTCCAGCGAAAACTAAACATTGTGTTATTTACTGATCAATGGAGCTCTCCTGTATCCAAGTATGCGAAGCACAAGTTTAACTGCCAGATTGAGGTTCCATCTGCCTGGGATTCGAGTATTGTGATAATGCTCATTCTCGAGACATTAATTGCTGCCCTGCAAAACTCAAACTGGCCCAGAACCAGAAAACGGATGAATTCACTCGAGGCTGTATTTGATAAAACGCGCCTATTCCGAAAAATCAATTAATCCCCCCCTGCTGTGGCTGGTATAGACCCTCTGGGATTGTTAAAATTATTCGAAGTCGGTTGTTGTAAATTTTATTAACGATATACTGAGACAAAACATGCGGAAGAAAATATTTTTTAAAGATGTCAATAAACCATTGTCGCGATAATCTTTGCTTGCCTGTACCAACCGGTGACGTGTGGGTCTTCGGATACGGCTCATTAATGTGGGATCCGGGTTTTGAATTTGATAAAAGTCAAAAGGCAGTGATAAAGGATTATCACCGTTCGTTTTGTATCTGGTCGGTTCATTACCGGGGCACATTCGAAAACCCCGGGCTGGTCGTCGGTCTGGACACGGGCGGTGAGTGTATCGGCAGGGCCTACCGCATTAAAGAAGATAAACTCTATTCGGCACTTGATTATCTCAATGCGAGAGAGATGGATACTGGTGTTTACATACCGTCAATTCGACCGATCTGGCTGGATACCGGTGAGTGTGTTGACAGCCTGGTTTTTATAGCCGACCACCGGCACGACCACTATGCAGGCAAACTTCCTATCGAAGAAAAAGTTAAAATAATAAAACGGGCGCGCGGCGGGCGCGGCCTGAATGCCGATTATGCCATTAACACCTATGAGCATCTTCTGGACAATGGTATCGATGATACTTACCTGCGCTCTGTAGTGGATAAACTTTAAACAGGAAATCCAGATCCTGAGCAAAAACAATCCTGTTCTTGAGTGTTCGACGCTGCGCTGGAGAGACAATACCCCGGTTAATATTAAATTTGACGATGGTTATTACAGTGATGATGACGGTCCACAGGAATCGAACCATGTTTTTTTAGAAGGCAACAGGATTCCCGCACGCTGGAATGAATTTGAGCAATCGCAAAATTCCCATTTTTCAATAATTGAAACTGGATTTGGAAGCGGGCTGAATTTTTTTAACGTTGCCACTGCCTGGCGGCAATTCCAGCAATCACACAAACCTGGGTTTTTAAACAGGTTAGTCTATACCAGCATTGAGGGTTACCCTTTGAGGCGAAAGGAATTAAGGCAGATCATCTGTAAGTGGGCTGTTGATTATGCCTTGACGTCTGAACTGCTGGATCTCTATCCAATGCCTGTAAAAGGTATCTATTGTTTTAAATTCGGTTCAATTGAACTGAATCTGATTCTTATGGAACTGGATCAGGCACTGGCAGAATTCGAGCCCAAAGGTATACCCCGCTTTGACTGCGTGTTTCTGGATGGATTCGCGCCATCGAGAAATCAAAGCATGTGGCATCCGGCAAGCCTTAGACGACTTAGTTACTTATGTAAACAAGACGCCACCTTCAGCACTTTTACGGCTGCTGCCAAAGTAAGACACTGCATGGTCCACTGCGGATTTACCGTAACCAAACAAAAAGGATTTGGTAGAAAAAGGGACATGCTCACTGGCACTATGTCACGCAAAAAGTATCCGCCTTATAAACCAAAAACACCCTGGTATCACTATTATAAAGTTCATAATAAAGGCAGCATGCCGACCGTCATTATCGGTGGTGGTGTTGCTGGCTGCGCGAGTGCCTATGCTTTGGCCCAGAACGGCATCAAGAGTCGTGTACTTGAACAATCCTCCAAAATCGGCGGGACTGCCGGCAGTTTAAAACGCAGCCTGTACACACCATTACTAACAGCTGATTTTAACCTTGCCAGCCAATTTTACTGGCATGCCTTTCATCATCTCAGGCACTATCTGCATGTTAATTCGCAGGTTGAACACCGACACTGTGGCGTATTTTTTATTGCCGATAGCGAGATTCGAAAAAGGGTTTTATCAGGTGCATACAGGATGCTGAAGACATTCGACAGGAACTTTATTTGGCTTGCTAAAAATGAGACTAAAGATTATGCCGGCATAGCAGCTAACCATCCCGGGCTATTTACGAATTATGGCGGCTGGCTGAATGCAGAGCGTTTTTGTGAACAGCTCA
>JAHEKD010000123.1:6511-7153 GCA_024638545.1 Gammaproteobacteria bacterium | reverse complement strand
ACTTGTTCTGGTGCTTTTTCCAAAGAAGAAATGGAATAAGTATATTGGCAAGCGGCACAAGATACCCGCTTAAACCAGATAAATGCATGAGAACACCCAGGTGTTTGTCTGATTTTGATACGTCGGGTAATGACGCGCCGGGTTCAGGTATAAGTCGTGCAGCAATAATGACACCGCTAATTACGCATAGTAAGGAAAGCACGGCGAGAAATGAAAAAATTAAGAAAGATTTTTGCTGATATTTGAGACCAATAATCACCGCAGCAATTGCCCAGGCGATGGCGATGAATACCAGGCCGTATGCAATAACGGGGTTATTCGTTTTCATTGATAATATGCTCCGGCTTTTGGACTTGCCACTGCTTAATTGAGTGCCCGGTCTGCGCCATAAACCAGTCCTCAATTAATCGGTGGGAGATTGAAATGGGTGGAGAGAGGATGACGCTGCGTGCATTCATCTGCTCAATTAACTCATCAGCATTTAGCCAGATCGCCGCTTCCAGATCGTCTTTTTCAATACATAAGGTCATATCAGAAGTTGTTGCGCAGTAACCAATCATAAGTGAATTTGGAAAAGGCCAGGGCTGTGAAGAATGGTAGTATATCTGCTCGACTTCAATGCCAGACTCTTCCTTAATTTCA
>JAHEKD010000123.1:2926-6501 GCA_024638545.1 Gammaproteobacteria bacterium | reverse complement strand
TTCACGCATTACCGCATGCTCAAGAGTTTCGCCAGGTTCAACAAAACCCGCCAGCACGGAATATCGATTTTTCGGCCAGCTCGATTGCCTGGCCAGTAAAATTCTATCACCACAGGTGACGCGCATTATCACGGCGGGGTTAATTCGCGGGAACTCTGTATGTGCACAGGATTGTGAAATACATTTAAGCACATGCCCGCCATGCATTGGGACATATCGATGGCCGCAGCGCCTGCAATAGTTATAGCCTGACAACCAGTGAACCATTAACTTTGCGTACGCAAGAATCGATGCTGTTTTCATGTCGGTAGCGTCAGCAAGGTCCCGCAGTGATTGTGCCCGCGCTTGTGGAAATTGAGACTTTATCGGTTGCAGGTCGCCATAACTGATTGCGAAAAACGTCGAGCCGTTTTCTGTGCCCAGAAAAACTGGCGTTGAGTCGCAGGTTTTTAACGAGTTGTATTGCTCTGTATCTAAACACAGGGGCCGGTTTTTCACTGTAATGATCATTTCATTGTTTAGCGCATAAAAATGAGTCTGTGTGCTGGTCAGCTTCGACTGCAGCCAGCTTTCCTCAATACGCAAATGTCCCTCACGATTGAGCGGTTGCATCGAAAAATAGTTGAGCAGTGATTGCCTGAGATGATCCATGACAGCTGTTGATTATTAAATCTGAGTCAGGATTCTAATTTAAATGAGACAATTTTTCCCTACAAGACTTGCTGCAAGGTGAAATTTATTTACAATCCAGTCCAAGTTCCTTGATTTTTCTGGTGATAGTGTTACGGCCTACTCCCAGAATATCGGCGGCTTTGATTTTATGCCCATTTGTGTATTCCAGCGCTTTTCTATAAAGTATGGACTCTAACTCGCTGGTGTATAACTTGACAAGACCCCGATTTTCACCATTAAGCGAATCACCAATCGCCACTGTGAGTTTTGACTGCCAGCTATGCTGCGACCGATCATCCGAATCAGATTTCTGATCGTAAATATAATCGGGTAAATCACCAAGCTCGATAGTCGCGGCAGGTGTCATCACCATCATCCAGCGACAGGTATTTTCGAGCTGTCTGACATTTCCCGGCCATTGAAATCGGGTTAGATGATCGAGTACTTCAGGAGCGAGTTGTTTGGCTTCTATTCCAAGCGAATGTGAATTTGCGACAAGAAAATGGTTGATCAGCAAGGCAATATCCTCTTTGCGATTACGCAGAGGCGGCAACTCTATCTGAATGACGTTGAGGCGGTGATAAAGATCTTCGCGAAATTGTCCGGACTTTACCAGTTCATTGAGGTTTTGATTGGTTGCCGCAATGATGCGAACATCGGACTGAATCAGCTCATGACCACCCACCCGATAAAACCGGCCGTCCTGTAAGACACGTAACAGGCGGGTTTGAAGCTCGATGGGCATGTCTCCAATTTCGTCCAGAAACAGGGTGCCCTTGTCCGCCTGTTCAAATCGACCGATGCGCCGGGCGGTCGCACCTGTAAATGCGCCTTTCTCATGGCCGAATAATTCTGATTCGAGTAATTCTGTGGGTATCGCTGCCGTATTTATGGTGATAAAAGCCTGCTGGCTTCTGGGACTGTTTTGGTATATCGCATTGGCCACCAGTTCTTTACCTGTGCCTGATTCGCCATAGAGCAATACACCGATATCGGTATGTGCCAGTCGACCGATGGCGGTGTAGATTTTTTGAATCTCGGCAGATTCACCGATAATATGATGTTCAGATTGTAATGGCGCACTCTCAATTTCGGCGGTTTCGCGCCTGGTATGTGCGAGTGCTTTTTCAACCACAGCTAATGCATCATCAATATCAAAGGGCTTGGTGAGGTAATCAAATGCACCCTTTTTGAATGCCTCAACCGTGGTTTGCAGGTCAGAGTAGGCCGTCATCACAATCACGGGAATTCGGGGGTGATTTTTTTTAAAAACACTGAGAAAATCAAGACCGCTGGTGCCCGGCATTCTAATGTCAGATATAATCGCATTGGGTGATTGTACTTTTAGTCGGTCCAGAGCGGCGTCTGCCGATTCAAACAATTCAATTTCAACATCGAGCTTTTGTAACGCTTTGTTCAGAATCCAGCGAATTGAGGTGTCATCTTCAATTATCCAGATCATTTGCCGGCCCACTCTCTATCCTCCTGAGACAGGTAAAAATACGCTAAAAACAGTAAGGCCGGCTTTACTCGAAAATTCAATCTTGCCCTGGTGCGCGGCTACTATTTCCTTACTGATTGAAAGTCCAAGTCCGGTTCCTTTTGTTTTTGATGAGATTAAAGGTTCGAAAATAGTATTCTTAATTGAGTCATCAATACCGTAACCGTTGTCCTGTATATCAATTCTGACTGTCTGTTTATACTGCTTGTTATTGATAATCGTGCCATAGGCCAGGCGCGAACGTATGGTAATAACCCCATCTTTATCTATCGCCTGCAGTGCATTCAATCCCAGGTTTATGAACGCCTGTGTCAACGAGGATTGCGATCCCGTTACTGCAGGCAAACTTGGATCATAATCCCGTTTAAGGCTAACGCTTTCAGGTTTATCAGAATTTAGGAGTTTGTAGACATGCTCCAAAACTCTGTGGATATTAAGCGGTAACATTTTTTTATCTTCTATATAGCCTGACATTCGATCTACCAAATCAGCTAGCCGATCTGTCTCATGGACGATGATATTGATAAAGTCCTTATCCGCACGTGAGCTTAGATTCGCCGACAAAAGCTGCGCAGCACCACGAATACCGCCTAAAGGATTTTTGATTTCATGCGCCATACCCTGGATTAACCTTTGCCCGTTTTGAAGATTGACTGGGTTATCACTGATAATGTTTTCAATAATACTGAACCGGTTTTCAGTAATTAATTCAATACTGGCGAACATTTTTTCACTCGTCGCTGAATTTTTCAGCGGATTGATGCTGCAGGTCACAATCAGGCGGCGGTCATGATCTGTCTTAAGAGCAACTTCCTTGATAACAATAGCGCCGCCATTTTCAGATATACGGGAGAAGCAGTTTTCCAGGAGTTCTTTATTTTCAAATATATCGATAATTAAACGGCCTTTTATCTGCTTGTTGCTGATTTGTAAAAACTCTTCAGCAGATGAGTTAATGAAGCTTATCTGTTGCATGCGGTTAATTAACAGTACAGCAGTCTTAAGGCTGTCTAAAATTGCGGCATATTCAGTGTCTTGAACATTCATTATGCACTATTATAGTGCAAACGCCCTGTCATGCAGGGCGTTTGTAGATAAAAACACGGTAATTCAGAGTTAATCGGCCTCGTTCATCACAGGCTGTAGTACATGTCAAACTCAATCGGATGTGTTGTCATTCTGAAACGACTGACCTCTTCCATTTTAAGCCCGATATATGCATCAATCAGATCATCCGTGAACACGCCGCCGGCTTTCAAAAAGTCCCTGTCCTTATCCAGTGCCTCAAGCGCCTGGTCAAGTGAATGACACACTGTTGGTATGTCCCGTGCCTCTTCAGGCGGTAAATCATAGAGATCCTTGTCCATCGCATCGCCCGGATGAATTTTGTTCTGTATGCCGT
>JAHEKD010000123.1:0-2916 GCA_024638545.1 Gammaproteobacteria bacterium | reverse complement strand
GCAGAATACGCCAGCATAACCGGCGCTTCGAAACCAGGTACCAGTCGCTTGTAGCTGTTTGTTGCAGGATTGGTGAAGGCATTCAATGCGCGTGCATGCTTAAAAATTCCACCGATATAGTATAGTGCCATTTCACTCAGGCCGCCGTATTCATCGCCTGCAAACAGGGCCTTGCCTTCCGCGTAGAGTGACTGGTGAACATGCATACCGCTGCCGTTGTCGCCGACAACGGGTTTGGGCATAAAAGTCGCTGTCATCCCGTGTGCGGCAGCAACATTATGCACACAGTACTTCTTAATCTGTACTTCGTCAGCTTTATTAACCAGTGAGTTGAATTTGGTTCCAATTTCGCACTGCCCTGCAGTGCCTACCTCATGGTGGTGTACTTCAACTTCCAGATGCATGTCCTGCATGGCTAACACCATTGCGGAGCGGACATCCTGCAGCGAATCAACCGGCGGCACAGGAAAATAGCCCCCTTTAATGCCTGGGCGGTGCCCCAGATTGCCGTCTTCATAGTCACGACCTGTGTTCCAGGCCCCTTCCAGTGAATCAATGTGATAATAACTACCATTCATATCATCACCCCAGCGCACGTCATCAAATACAAAAAATTCAGGCTCTGGCCCAAAATAGGCGCCATCGGCAATTCCTGTTGATTTTAAGTAGGCTTCAGCTCTGTTGGCAATCGAGCGAGGGTCACGCTCATAGCCCTGCATGGTGGTTGGCTCGACAATATCACAACGTACCAGCAGTGTTTTATCCATGAAAAACGGATCCAGCATCGCCGTACTTTTATCAGGCATTAAAATCATGTCTGATTCGTTAATGCCTTTCCAGCCTGAGATCGAGGATCCATCAAACATTTTACCATCTTCAAATAAATCCTCATCAACGGCACTGACAGGCAGCGTTACGTGTTGTTCTTTGCCAATGGTATCTGTAAATCTCAGATCGACGAATTTAACGCCCTCGTCCTCAATCTTCTTTAGAATATCAGCCGTGCTTGTCATTTTTACTCCCAAATTGGTTTGTCAATAGAATTAGCTATTTACATGCAATATTCATGCCAACTTTTTTGAGTCGCAATCTGGCTGTTTATGCAGATAATTATTGGTATTCAGTTGTCTATGCACACTAAGTATTGCACTACAATAGTGCAATATCAATAAAACGCCATTTAATAGTGCATTTAATGGGTAAAGCTTGCAAAATGCTGGTCTTAAACTCCTTCATGAATGCGCAAAATACCCAACGCAAATGATTAGATCGCTGATATGAAGTCATCTCAAGTGTGTACGATATACCCAGGATCCCCCACCTCTCTTTTGTTTTTTTACGCTACACTTGGGTCAAAGCTAATCCGCATTTCTCACCAGGCGAACCGATTGTCAGGGCGAGTGTTATGCATCAAGGCGTTATGTTCAAACATACTGATGCGGCCACAACATCATTGTTTAGCTTGGGTTCCAACTAAAAATGATTAGCGCATTGCCATAAAGTGACTGTAAGCCTCCATCAAACGCCCAGGACCGAAACAGCCTTTTTACTTAACGCCGTGTGCCGGGGCTAATGATGGCAGTACCTCCAGGATCTGTATCTCTACTCACGGAAAGACTGACGTCGATGGATTGGGTATTGGCAGAAAATGATGCAATCAAACTGCACCCCATTAAAACTATCAACAAAATGGTTTAATGAGAGGCGGGGCAAAAAAACACACGGTAATTAGCCATGATTATATTGACTCGGGAATGAGTTTGGAAAAATTATTTTGTTTGCGCAGGAAATGGCTTATCTGACATATTTGGAACATTCGCATTTCATAACGGTATAATTCGCCTGTTATTCAAGACTTAAGATTACAGTGAACTTTCAGAACATCATTTTTGAATTAAACAGCTATTGGGCGCAGCAGGGTTGTGTTGTCATGCAGCCTTATGATATGGAAATGGGTGCCGGTACATTTCATACCGCAACTTTTTTATCAGCGATAGGACCGGAGCCAATATCCTCGGCCTATGTGCAGCCCTCAAGACGACCAACAGACGGTCGCTATGGTGAAAACCCAAACCGTTCCCAGCGTTATTTTCAGTACCAGGTCATTATCAAGCCTTCACCTGATAATTTTCAGGAACTTTACCTGGGATCACTAAAACGTCTGGGTATAGATTTTCTGACCGATGATGTTCGATTTGTCGAAGATGACTGGGAATCGCCCACACTAGGTGCCTGGGGTTTGGGATGGGAGGTCTGGCTTAACGGCAGCGAAGTGAGCCAGTTTACTTATTTTCAACAGGTCGGTGGACTGGATTGTCGCCCGGTGACAGGAGAAATTACCTATGGCCTCGAGCGCATCGCCATGTACATTCAGGGCGTTGACAACATGTATGAGTTGAGCTGGAATGATGATTATAGTTACGGTGATATTTATCACCAAAATGAAGTTGAAATGTCGAAGTATAATTTCGAGCTCGCTGACGTCAATACATTATTCAAGCAGTTTGATTATTTTGAAGGGCAAAGCCTGAGCCTTTCGGAGCAGGCTTTGCCGTTGCCGGCTTACGAGATGGTTTTAAAAGCATCCCACACGTTTAATCTGCTGGATGCAAGACACGCCGTCAGCGTCACGGAACGCGCCCGCTATATCGGCAGAGTTAGAAATATGGCGAAAGCTGTTGCCCAGCAGTATTATCAATCTCGCGAAAAACTCGGGTTTCCGCGCGGTAGCCTGAAAGGAGTCTCGAATGTCTGAGACCAGGGCTTTATTGTTTGAGATCGGTACTGAGGAACTGCCTCCGAAATCGTTAAAAAATCTGTCTAATGTCTTCCATCAACAGCTTCTTGCCAATTTGGAAAAAAACAAGCTGGTTGGAAAATCGGTTAGATCTCAGGTCTTCGCAACACCTAGACGAA
>JAHEKD010000122.1:6774-7180 GCA_024638545.1 Gammaproteobacteria bacterium | reverse complement strand
AGAGCGGCGATAGCAGCAGCCGAAAAAGAACCGTCATTGAATATCGCACTGTTATCAAAAGTATATCCGATGAGAAGTCACACGGTTGCCGCTGAGGGTGGCTGCGCCGGTGTTGTTCAGGATCATGATTCTATGGAATACCATTTTGACGATACGGTTTCCGGCGGTGACTGGCTGTGTGATCAAAACGTGGTGGACTATTTTGTTAACCATGCCACCGAGGAAAATCTGCGCCTGGAACACTGGGGCTGCCCCTGGAGTCGCAAGCCTGACGGACACGTAAACGTTCGAGCCTTTGGTGGCATGAAAATTGAAAGAACCTGGTTTGCGGCCGATAAAACCGGTTTTCACATTCTTCATACACTTTTCCAGACTTCATTAAAATTTCCCCAAATCAAGCGTTATG
>JAHEKD010000122.1:5137-6764 GCA_024638545.1 Gammaproteobacteria bacterium | reverse complement strand
ATCGACATCAAAAATGGCACATTCACCAACATTCAGGCAAAAGCGACCATTATTGCAACCGGTGGCGCGGGTCGGGTTTATCGCTTTAATACCAATGGCGGCATTGTTACGGGTGATGGCATGTCACTGGCTTATCGACAGGGGGTGGCATTAAGTGATATGGAATTTGTACAGTACCACCCTACCGGACTGCCCGGCAGCGGCATTTTGATAACTGAAGGCTGTCGGGGCGAGGGCGGCATCTTAACCAATAAAGACGGCTACCGTTATTTACAGGATTACGAACTGGGGCCAGAAACACCGCTGGGCCAGCCCAAAAACAAATACATGGAATTAGGTCCCAGGGATCGTCTGAGTCAGGCTTTTTGGCATGAGGAGCAAAAAGACCAGGTGCTTACAACAAGACACGGGACGGCTGTAAACCTGGATTTACGGCATCTTGGGGAGAAAAAAATCAACGAGCGTCTGCCATTTATCCGTGAACTGGCCAAAGCCTATGCCGGCGTTGACCCTGTTAGCACACCGGTTCCTGTCAGGCCTGCTGTTCACTACACCATGGGTGGTATCAGAACAGATATTAATACAGAAACCTCCTTAAAAGGCCTGTTTGCCGTTGGCGAATGTGCCTGCATCGGTCTGCATGGTGCCAATCGGCTTGGCTCGAATTCGCTGGCAGAGTTAGGGGTATTTGGCAAGGTGGCGGGTGAACACGCAGCTGAGCGGGCCGCAGGTTCCGACTTTTGCAATATTGAGAAACTAAATGAACGGATTCAAGCAAATGAAACACGCTGGCATGATCTTCGCAAAGCACAAGGCAGCGAAAATATGGCTGATCTGCGCAAGGAATTGGCCGATACCATGGAAGTCGGCGTGGGCATATATCGATCGCAACGATTAATCGAACAGGCCCAGGAAAAAATTTCTGAACTCCATGAGCGCTATGCTCAAATCAAACTCATCGACCGCTCATTAGTGTTCAATACGGAATGGTTATACGCGATCGAATTAGGCTTCCTGCTTGATATTGGTGAAGCAATGATTGCCTGCGCTGCGGCCCGCAAAGAATCAAGGGGCAGCCATCAACGCCTGGATGAGTATGATCAACGTGACGACCGGCACTATTTAAAACACTCCCTGATCTACCGTAATGATAGCGGCAGTCCAATAATTGAGTACCAGGATGTGGTCATCACAAAATCACAACCTGCTCAACGGGCCTATGGGGCGGCTGCGGGATCCACCTAAGGAAATTACCTGATGACAAACACCATTACTGTTGAGTTAAGCCGTTATCGGCCAGAAACAGATGAAGCGCCCTGGTATGAAAAATTTGAGGTGCCCTATAATGAGGATACCTCCGTTCTTGAACTATTACACTATATTAAAGATTACCTCGATCCCAGTCTGAGCTATCGCTGGTCATGCCGGATGGCGATATGCGGCAGTTGCGGCTTTCTGATTAACGGGGAACCCATGCTGGGTTGTAAAACCTTTATTAGGGACTATAGTGATACTGCCTCAATAAAAATTGAGCCACTGCCCAATTTTCCTGTCGAAAGAGACTTGGTTGTCTGCATGGATGACTTTGTAGAAAAGCTTGAAACCGTAAAACCCTACATAATTCGCG
>JAHEKD010000122.1:0-5127 GCA_024638545.1 Gammaproteobacteria bacterium | reverse complement strand
GGAGGAACAACCTGTTGATGAGGGTGAATATCTGCAAACTCCCGCTCAAGTTGACAAATACAAGCAGTTCAGTCAATGCATTAATTGCGGTCTATGCTATGCAGCCTGTCCTCAGTTTGGTCGTAATCCCGAGTTTTTAGGTCCTGCCGCACTGTCTCTGGCCTTTCGCTATAACCAGGACTCCCGGGATCAGGGAAAAAAACAAAGAATGGAATTTTTAAACGCCGAGGAAGGTGTCTGGTGCTGTACATTTGTTGGTTACTGCTCTGAAGTGTGCCCTAAAAATGTTGATCCGGCGGCGGCAATCAATCAGGGCAAACTGGCATCGAATATTGACTACGGGCTGAACTTGCTTGGCCTTGCAGGAAAGAAACAATGAATCGTAATCCCTATCTTCAAAAACAACCTGCAAACTGGTGGGTGAAAAATCCTTATTATCGCTTTTACATGTTGCGTGAAGGAACAGCGATTCCACTTTTTTTATATTCACTGCTGTTATTGTATGGTGTTTATGCACTCACGCAGGGTGAATCGGTGTTTAACCAGTGGGTCGCATTTCTACGCTCACCGGGAATGATTATCTTCCAGCTGATCACGTTTTTAGCAGCTGTTTTTCATGCTTACACCTGGTTTGAACTGGTTCCCAAGATTCTGGTTTTACGGATTGGCAATCATCGAGTACCTGATTTTTTGATAAAGGTGTCTCATTGGGGTGCTTGCATTTTTTGTACCGTCATAATTCTTGTATCGGCTATTTATTTTTTGTAGGAATTTGAGATGAAAAACTACCAGCGTTCGAATGAACCTGTTGCCTGGTCGCTATTTGGTGCCGGCGGGATGGTTCTTGCCCTGGTAACACCGGCATTGGTCATTGTTACCGCGTTAATTCTGCCCTTTCTGCCCAACGCCGATCCTGGACACAGCTATCGTGTTATTTTGAGCTTCGCACAAAACTGGTTTGGTAAATTAATTCTTCTGGCCGTCATATCACTGCACTTCTATCACACCGCTCACAGGCTTTATCACGGCCTGCATGATTTGCATATTCATGGCCCTGACAAGGTGATGAAATCATTTTTTTATGGCGGTGCTACATTGTTGAGCCTGCTGACAGCATACTGGCTGTTCACGCTCTAAGCGTATATATGCTATCCGGTTCTTACCAACTCTGAAACAGTGCACAGGGCACATACCACTGTTGACTGTGTTTAGCAATACACGCGTTGTTTTGTAATGTAAAACTTTAACCAAATGTTTGGTGATAAGTGCTAACGTGCGATACTCCAGGGATAAAAAGATGCAGTTTCACTTAGAAGGTGTAATGCATTTCTCCACGCCCTGTCTGCATTTTACTTGGTCAGGGTCCTCGACTTAGTGTCAACTATGCCTCAGGCCCTTTGGTCGTAAAACCCATACAGGCCGCATTCTTTAACTGTCTCGCTACGTAGTCCGGTGAGAAATGCGGGTTAAGTCTACTTAAAATCAGAGTTCGCCACCTGTGAAAAATATATTAATGTGTAAGTAAGCCTTTTTCTGCCGGCATTGATTATACCCGCTGTATGTTCTGAAGATTAATCTATCAAATTTCCATCTGCATCAAAAAAGGGGTAAGGTCCGATAAACTCACCTATGAAACTCAGGTGGCTGATTAATCTGGAATCCTGCCAGTAATGCAGTTGCACGGCGGGGGGTTCAAGCATCCAGTCAGCCGGGCCATTATCCCGTGTGTCAAGTGCGACATAATGAGATGAACTGGGCGCAATGGTGACAGTGATACCATGCCATTGCGTGTGTATGGGACGATGGACATGCCCGCATAAAATCTGGAATACCTGGGGATGTTGTTCAAGCATTATTCCAAGTGCTTCTCCATTGCGGCAATTTTGCACATCCATATGCTGAATCCCGGTTTTGATCGGCGGGTGATGCATAAATAAAAGCGTCGGTTTGTTGCGCTCCTTGCGAAGTTGTTGATCCAGCCAGCTGAGACGTTGTTCACATAGCTCACCACCCGGCTTGCCGGGAATGGTGGTATCAAGACCGATAATGCGCAGGGGATAGTCATCAATAACGTAATGCAGGAACTGCCCGCCTCTGGGCAGGTAGTCGTGGTCTTTAAATGCACTGCGAAGATTTTCTCGATGATCATGATTGCCAGGAATGACGAACAAGGGCATCTTCAACGGTGCCAGCAACCGCCGTACCAATGTGTATTCTTCCAGGCGTCCAAAATCCGTCAAATCTCCCGTCAGTAAAATCAGATCAGGTTTTTCTAAAAGATTAAGCAAATGCTGAACGCAGGCAGCCAGGTTCGCCGCCGTATCAATTTTTTTATAGGCAAGCCGTCCTTCAGCTTTGATATGTGGGTCAGTTACCTGAGCAATTAACAAAATATTAAAGTGATACTAATGATTCAGGGTCAATAGCGATTGAAATTTCATCACCTTGCACCAGCTCTACCCGATTTCCGGTTTCTATTGTAATTTTTTCATCGCCAATGCCTTCAATGATAATTCGCGTTCTGTCACCTAGAAAAAATGATGTGGCAACTGTGCCTGTAAAAGCATTGGATTGATTATCGGTAAGTTCAGCATTT
The DNA here is from genome assembly GCA_024638545.1 of Gammaproteobacteria bacterium. GTDB lineage: Bacteria > Pseudomonadota > Gammaproteobacteria > Arenicellales > JAHEKD01 > JAHEKD01. Next base: position 2,531 of record JAHEKD010000122.1, on the reverse strand, counting down.
TCAGGACGAAACATTAAATCAACTGAACCGTTTTGATCGCTTTGCCATGACATGCTACCACCTGTGGTGGTGAATTGCCCATCTGCTGCAACGCCGCTAATTCGATTCATGGTGCCGATAAAGTCAGCGACGAAGGTTTCTTTGGGGTGAAAATAAATCTCACGAGGTGTACCAACCTGGGCTGCCCGTCCTTTATCCATGACCACAATTCTATCTCCGAGTGACATGGCTTCTGCCTGATCATGAGTCACGTATACTGTGGTGATGCCCAGACCGCGAAGCAACCGGTCTATATCGATCCGTAGACGTTCACGTAATAAAGCATCCAGTGCGGTAAGCGGTTCATCCAGCAGTAACACCTTCGGGCATACGGCTATGGCCCGGGCCAGGGCGACTCGCTGGCGTTGTCCTCCTGAGAGTTGGTCAACAGTTCGGTGGCGTAACTCTTCAATATGCATCATATCTAACATCTCTTCTACCCTTGAGTTTATTTCTTCTCTGGGCAATTTTCTTATTTTTAATCCATAAGCGATATTTTGTTCGACGCTCATATTAGGAAATAACGCATAGGACTGAAACACCATGCCGACATTTCGCAGTTCAATGGGCAGATTAGTGACTTCCTGGTCATCAAAGAAGATCCGTCCACCAGCGTCCGGACTTTCAAGGCCTGCAATAATTCTAAGAGTTGTTGTTTTTCCACAGCCTGATGGTCCAAGAAATACAATCGTTTCACCTCCCTTGATATCCAGTGTCATTGGCTCCAGGGCAAGAGTGCCATCTCCAAATGTCTTGCCGCAGGCCTCTAGACGTATGGATGTTTTTTGCTGGTGTGGGCTACTCATTTCAGGATTTACCAGTGTTGGTTATTATGTTTTCCTCTACAGGTTTACTGATGATAGATCGAGGTTGCCCATATCGTTGCAGGCCTATCAATAGTGGAATAATCATTAGTAAAAACACAATGGTATAGGCGCTGCCGATTTCCAGGCGCATCGACGCATAACTATCAGCCAGGCCCACCGGGAGGGTTTTGGATTCAGGTGTATGCAACATCCAGGTAATATTAAATTCACCCATAGACAGGGTCACCACCATTAACGCCCCGGCGACAATGCCAGAGCGGCAGTTCGGTATCACAATATCAAAGAATCGTCGCCAGAAACCGGCCCCGAGACTGGCGGCACCTTCTTCAAGGCTTTTAAAATCTGCCGATGACATGACCGCAAGTACAGAGCGCATCATAAACGGTAATGTATACAGAACGTGTCCAACCAAAATAAACAGCCAGCTCGAACGAAAGTCACGAAAACCACCAAAGGTGATAATCAGTGCCAATGCGATGGCCAGGCCTGGAATTGCAATGGGCAGGGTAAGTAATTCCTCAATCATGCGCGCAACACGACCTTGCCGCTTGGACAACACATAGGCCGCCGGAACACCCAGAACGATGGTGCAGATCAAGCACGCGATTGAAATTAATATTGAAAGAAAAATGGTATCGGCATACAAATCCCAAACTTCAACTACCCAGCGCAAGGTCATACCGCTTGTGATACCGCGAAAATAATTCTCTGTTATACCTGCCATGACAGACATGATCACCGGCACAATCAGAAAAGCGCAGACCAGTAATGTAAATCCGAGCTGCAGGTAAAAGCGATAGCTATGTTTCATCTTATACCAGCCACTATCCTGCAGCAGCAACCGTCGACCCGGCAAGCGAACGGGCAACATTCAGAACAAGCCAGGTGATAAAACCCAGCACTATACTCAACGCAGCGGCTGTCGCAATATTGGCACGCAAGGTAAATTCGGTATAGATCGTCATTGGTAATACGTCAATGTCAGTGGCCAGGGTAAAGGCCGTACCAAATGCACCCATGGCGGTGGCAAACGCGATTGCACCAGAAGCAATCAGCGCCGGCTTGAGAGCCGGTAATATAACATCACGCACTACCAACCAGGGTCGGGCACCTAAGGAACGTGCTGCCTCTTCGAGTGCCGGGTCGAGTTTTTCTGATGCAGCCATGATAGTCAATATGACCCGTGGAATCGAAAAATAGACATATCCGATAAAAAGACCAAACATCGAATAGGCGAATACTAGCTTATCCCCGGTCAGGAATTTACTGACTTCACCAATTAGACCCTGTCGGCCAGCCAGTAAAATCACCATAAAACCCACTACAACACCAGGAAAGGCGAGCGGAAAAGTCAGTAGGGAGACCAGCAGGTCACGACCAAAGAACTTGTTTCTTTGCAGAAACAACCCGGCGATTGTTGAAATAGCCAGCGTCACAATAGTGGTAATGCCTGCCAGTAATGTGGTCGAAATCAGACTCTCAAAGTAACGCGGTTTGGTAAAGACTTCCAGATAGGCTGAAAATCCATTTTCGCCTCCAGCTGCGATGACCGCCAAACGTGCCATTGGCAACAGGAAAAAGGCAAGCGTCACGATTAATACCGGCAGTGCCAGGATAACCAAATAGGGTAGCTCGCGTTTTTCCATGTTAATTTCCGGGCTAGTC
>JAHEKD010000121.1 GCA_024638545.1 Gammaproteobacteria bacterium | reverse complement strand
ATCCCGCCTGCCTGGCTCACCATTTTGCTGTGCTGCATGCGCTGCGGCAAGATAGTTTAAAACAGGTGCCGGGCTTTTATCGACTTTTGCAAGCAGCCTTTTTTCAGCCGAGTTCCATTTACCCTCGATCAAATCGATGTAGCCTTTTTGCATCGATTTGCCTGCACCGATTTCATCCTTTCTTTTTTTCCAGTTACCGACACGTTTTTTTGTTCCGAATAACCAACTCAGCATTCGGAAAATAAGATAAATCAATATAAATAATGCGATGGCACTAAACAGAAAAAGCCATATATTTGCCTCAATGGTGTAAGGGTCAAGGTGAATTCGTACATATCCATTTGCATTTCTGGCAATGGCTGCAAAGCCAACGGCAGCACCGAAGGCTATCAACAATAGTATAATGAATTTCACGCTAATGCCCCCCTTAATTAGATTTCATTTCAGGGCTGCCCACCGATGGGAGTTGCCTGAGCACTTCTGCAAGAGACGCCGAAGCCGCTGAGATGTCCGGTGTCTGGAGTTCAAGATTAATCTGCTCCAGGTCTTTTAACCGGGCTGACACCGACTTTACATCCTCATTTTCATTGTCAAAGTATTCAGTCAGCAATGCCTGTGCCCGGGCCAGGCTTTGCTTATAGATACCTGTATTTTCCTGCAGTACGGCACGTTGTGCACTGCCTAACTGGAGTTTGATATTCTCACGTATAAAATACTGTTGCTCAGGTGCCAGCATGACGTCTGACAATGCGCCTGTTTTTTGAATAGTCACCATACCCTTCAAGTCGTCGGCAATACCCGAACCCACATCGCCGATGGTGTTGCCTACTTTTGAGCCTATGGATTTCAGCCAATCACCTGCACCCTCCATGCTGGGTACCGCGTTACCCGATTGTGTTTCGCTAGACTGCGCCTGCTCAGAACCGGATGACGCTGTCGAATTATCCACCTGCGCCTGTTCATCAGAGGTTGGGCCGGACAGCGTTTCCAGCGGTTTGAAGGCCAATGTGTCAACAGAATCAGATAGATTGGTCAATTCCTGTGTCAGCGCATTCTTATCGACCACCTCCAGGCTTTCCAGTTCAGCAAGACTGGTGCTGATGGATTCACGTACAGGTTTAACGACCGGATCAGAAATTTCCGACAGGCGTTGATCAGCCATGCCAAGCGCGGCCTGGGCGCCACCGACATCTCGCGCCAGCGCCAATCGCTGTTCACCAATTGATAGAAGTTGCGCAACCTCGCTCAAACCCAGGCGTTTTCTTGCATCCTCAAGAACGAGAGTCACCTGCTCCATTGCCATGTTTTTGATTTCATCACCTGATGGCAACGTGGAGACCAGGGCATCAACCTGGGCCTGAATCTCTTGTGCCTGCTGTGCCAGCTGCTGCGCAGATTCTGATGCGGCCTGGGTGAGAGAATCTGAATCAGTTTGAGCGTCCGCCTGCTGTTCGGTATCGGTCGCCATTTCAGTTTCTGCCATTTGTTCTAGTTCAGGTAGCGCTGTTTCGGAATCAAGCTGTGCAGATGCCGCCTCAGTATCTGCTGTCTCATCCGCCACCTGCACACTCACCGCACCGGTTTCAATTTGTGCCGTATCCGCTGACGGCTCACTTACCGCCCCGGTTTCGGTTTGTGCCGCTTCTGTACTTGATTCAGTTGAATCTGGCTGCGCTGTTTCGTCTGCGGCAGATTCGTCCTGTGCGGAAGCCGACATGGCCGTTAGTGCCTGCTGGGATTCCATCAGCGAATTAATTTGCTCCTGAATTGATGCAATGTCAGAAGAGTAGTCAACTGCTATCTGCTGTGAACCCTCAGTATCAGCCCGTCTAGATGAATTTGAGTCATACAGGTTGTAGCCGGTTCCGGCCAGCGCCAGCAGGCTTAACCCCATTGCAGTACCCGCCATGCCTTTTCCACCCGAACTACTCTCCGACATTGGTGCAACAGGCCGCTGTTCAAAACCCTCATCAGACTGTTGATCCAGATCTACATCAGTGTCAGCATTGGCATCGACATTATTTTTGCCATCGTCAGCGATTTCTTCGTAGATCTGCTCTATCTCCTCGACTGTTTCGATGGTGTCCTCAGGTGGCTGATCACTTTCCAGCGCTGAATCATCTTCCGAAATACCATTTCGCTCATCGGTTAAGGATTCGTTTTGAGACTCGTCTTTTGGTAACGATTCATCCTGATTATCGTTGTCTTGGTTCTTTCTACTCATAGTGTCTTTTACCTAATTTTTTCGTCATTACAGCATCCCGGGGACGCATACTTTACCACTCACGCAGGATTGAAACAAAAATTCTGCGGTTTTTAGCTGTCATACTTCTTCATCGTCGTCATCTTCTTTGCTGATGATCCTGTTTGCCAGCTCTGACAACGCATCCAGCATGGCCTTATCGCCCGCATTATCTGCAATTGTCGTATGTTTTATTTCATAATCATCACAAAACTGTGCAATCCTGCGACTCGCAACAACAAACGGAACATCAACCAGTAATTTGCTCTGATTGCCAAACATTTCAAACAGATTGCTGATACTCGATACACTGGTCGCCGTAACCGCATCTATGGATCCTGCCTTCAGGGACTTTATGATGGGTTTGATATCCACATTGGGTATAACTCTTTGATAACATTCAATACTGTCAACGTCAGCATAACGTTCTTCCAGTTCTGCACTTAAAAGCTCTCGTCCATATTGACCCTTGAATATGAGGATTTTTTCACCGGCAATTTCATCCAGTTCAGGCGTCGCTAACAGGCCTTCACTGGAAAAATCACTTTCCGGAACGATATCGACCTGAACATTATTTTGCTGCAATGCGCTGGCGGTCGAAGGCCCGACCGCGGCGACAATCAAATTCTCAGGAAAGGTCATTTTAAGTGATTTGAGCGCCTCCAGGGCATAATTGACCGCATTTACACTCACAAAAATAACAATGTTGACATCTGCCAAATTATGTAACTTCTTTTTCTGCTCATCGTTGAGCGGGCTGGCCGCAATATCAATGGTAGGAAGGTTGATTGCTGTCCCATTACTGGAATTTATCATATCGATAAAATGTCCGGCCTGATCTTCTGGCCGGGTAACTAGAACCGTAAATTCTCTAAGATTTTTCATTAACACTCGCAATCACTTTTAATGCTCCTTTGGTAATTAATTTATCAGCCATTTGCTCTGATGCCAATACAGGATTATTCATTTGCCCTGCATGCAGTACTGAAACAATCTCAGAGCCGTCTGGCAAGCCTGCAAACGCAAACAATTGTATCTTTTCATCTTCAGCACGCGCGTATACGGCAAGCGGAACATGACAACCGCCCCCGAGACGTTTGTTTACCTCGCGTTCTGCGCTGACACAAACATCACTCAATGCATGATTAATCTTACTTAATCTAGCATTCACCCTGTCGTCGTTAATCCGACATTCTACGCCAATTGCGCCTTGTCCAACAGCCGGAATAAATTTCTCTTCGTCAAGATATTCGCTTACCCTGTGTTGTAACCCGAGGCGTTTTAATCCAGCCGCAGCCAGTAAAATTGCATCAAATTCTCCGCTGTCCAGTTTAGCAAGCCGGGTATTGACATTTCCTCGAATGTTTCTGATAACCAGATGAGGATAATGGTGACCTATCAAGCATTGTCTTCGTAAACTGCAGGTACCGACAACGGCACCCTGGGGCAAATCGTCAAGCGAGACATTATTCGTGGAGACCAGTGCATCCCTGACGTCATGGCGCCTTAGAATAGCGCCAATATGCAATCCACGGGGCAGTGTGACTGTAACATCTTTCATCGAGTGAACGGCAAGATCAATGTCACCGGCGAATAAGGCTTCTTCCAGCTCCTTGAGAAACATCCCCTTGCCCCCGGCTTCGGACAGGGGCGCATGCAGAAACCTGTCGCCTTCCGTAGTGATTTCGACCAGTTCAATTGCCAATGTTTCATCGCCCTGTTTTAACAAACTGGCGACATGGTTTGCCTGCCATAATGCAAGCTGGCTTTTTCTTGTTCCGATTTTTATTAATGACACGTCTGATATTTAACCCGCTGTAATTACACTCTTTATAAACCATTTTTGCGCCCTGATCATGATTATATTCAATTAATTGGAGTTCTCTGTTAATCTCAGGTTTTGCAGTGATCCAGACGGTACGTTATGAGCAATCAAAAACTATGGGGCGGTCGATTTTCACAATCCACAGACAAGGCTGTGGAAGCCTTCACGGTTTCAGTGCATTTTGATAAACGATTAGCCTATTACGATATTCAAGGCTCTGTTGCACACGCCCGAATGCTGGGTGACCGCGGGATCATCTCAAAAACCGAGTCAGATCAGATGATCTGCGGCCTGAAAGCGATTCTTAAAGAGATTGAGGCCGGTCAGTTCAACTGGCGCCATGATCTTGAGGATGTTCACATGAATATCGAGGCCAGCCTCACTGAAAGAATAGGTGAAACCGGCAAAAAACTACATACCGCACGCTCTCGCAATGATCAGGTTGCGACAGATATGCGCCTGTACCTGAGGGATGCATTGGATGACCTGACAGCGGGTCTTAAAAACTTACAGCGGGTTTTGGTCGGGCTGGCAGATATTCACAGCGACACGATTATGCCGGGTTATACCCACCTGCAGTCTGCTCAACCGGTGACATTTGGTCATCACATGCTGGCGTGGCAACAGATGATTGAACGTGATTGTCAACGCCTGATCCAGGCCCGTGAACGCACGAATGTTTCTCCTTTAGGTGCGGCGGCACTGGCAGGGACAACCTATGCCATCGACCGGCAACAGACAGCGGATGAACTAGGCTTCGATCGCCCCACTGAAAATTCACTAGATAGTGTTTCAGACCGTGATTTTACTATCGAATTTTGTTCAAGTGTTGCAATGCTCGGTATGCATATTTCACGCATGGCCGAGGAACTGATTATATGGTCATCTGACCGATTTAAATTTATCGATCTTGGCGATGCATTCTGTACCGGTTCAAGCATTATGCCGCAGAAAAAAAATCCTGATGTTGCTGAACTCCTGCGAGGTAAATCCGCGCGCCTGATCAGCAATCAGACGCGTCTGCTAGTCCTTATGAAGGGTCAGCCGCTGGCCTACAACCGTGATAACCAGGAGGACAAGGAGCCTTTATTTGACAGTGCTGACACCTCAATAGACTGTGTCAATATTCTCGCAAGGATGTTATCAAACATGCAGGTTGACAAAAAATGCATGTACCAGGCGGCCGGTGAGGGGTTTTCCACAGCCACGGACCTGGCCGATTATCTTGTAAAAAAGCAAATCCCGTTTCGTGATGCACATGAAATTGTCGGCCGGGTAGTCAGCCACTGTATTGAAAATCACCTGCAACTTCGTCAAGTTGAGCTTGAAACCTTAAGACAATTCAGTGCCTTGATCGACAGCGATGTGTATGACTGCCTGACGCTTGAAGGTTCCGTTAATAGCCGGGATCATGTCGGCGGAACAGCACCCCGTCAGGTCAGAAAGGCTGTTGCGCGTGCCCGAAAACACCTGGGTGAAGGGTAGCAGGTTATCAACATCAGTTTATTAGCCCAAAGGGTTTGAGTTTATAGAAAAACCCGCTACAATCTCACTGACTATAGTTTGAAACACATAAAAGATGAAAATCCTGACATCGACACTTTTAACGGCAGCGCTGCTCATGGCGCTACATGGCTGTGGACAAAAAGGCCCTCTGTATGTGCCTGATGATCCAGAGCGCACCTCAAGTGAGCGCTTGGAAGGCTACTACAAGCGTTACTAGATCATAAGAGCACTCTATTTTCAGACATTAGTGCTTACACATAGGATATCCCTCAAATGGACGGGTTTGCATACGAATCTGGCGAGTTACGTGCGGGTAAGCTCAGCATCATTGATATTGCAAACGAAATTGGCACGCCGTTTTATATCTATTCCGCTCAAGGTATCAGTGACAATTTTTTAGCCCTAAAAAATGCCTTTGGCAATCGCCGGCATCACATACACTACGCAATTAAGGCCAATCCAAATCTGGCTTTGCTGGCACTGCTTAATAATCTCGGTGCAGGCTTTGACGTGGTATCAGGCGGCGAAATGATGCGCGCACTCAAAGCTGGAGCCAGTGCAGAGAAAATCGTATTTTCCGGTGTGGGTAAAAGTGAAGCAGAAATTGATCTCGCCTTAAATGAGAAAATTTCATGTATTAACATAGAATCAGAAGCTGAACTCGAGCGTTTGCAGGCATGCGCCGCCCGCATGAACATGACTGCAGATATCGCTATCAGGGTTAATCCGGATGTGGATGCAGGCACACATGAATACATCTCGACCGGTCTTAAAGAGAACAAGTTCGGTGTCGATAGTGACACAGCAATCCGGCTCTATCGAAAATCACAATCACTCAAAAACGTAAATCCCGTCGGTATTGCATATCACATCGGTTCCCAGATTACAACACTGGCACCGTATGTCGACTCAATAAAGAAAATATTAGCCCTCATCGACCGGCTTGCTGACTTGGGCATCCCAATTAAACATCTGGACATGGGTGGCGGACTCGGGATCCGTTACAAAGATGAAACACCGCCCACATTTGAGGCTTACGTTCAGTCCCTGGTGGCTATCGTTGACGAAAAGCACGGTAATTTGAACCTCTCGATTGAGCCCGGGCGCTCAATAATTGGTAATGCCGGCTTGCTGATTACCAGGGTGGAATACCTGAAAACCAACAATGACAAGCACTTTGCCGTGGTTGATGCCGCCATGAATGATTTGATCAGACCTGCATTGTACAGCGCCTGGATGACAATCAGTGAAGTAACCAAAAACCGTAATATACCCGCGCAGGACTATGATGTCGTAGGGCCAGTGTGTGAATCAGCTGATTTTCTGGGTAAAAACCGCCTTCTGGCAATTCATCAGGGCGATCTGCTTGCTGTTCAAAGCAGCGGTGCCTATAGCATGAGCATGAGCTCTAATTACAACAGCAGACTACGACCGGCAGAGGTGCTGGTCGATAATGAGCGTTTTTATATCATCCGCGAGCGTGAAACCTACGATGACCTCTTTGCCCGGGAAATCATCCCTGAATTTGATTGAAGCCGGTATGGTATCGCAAGCACAGACTTCAAAAAGAACTGTGCGCCGTGAGTTCGAGGCAAAAGCAAGCGTGATCG
>JAHEKD010000120.1 GCA_024638545.1 Gammaproteobacteria bacterium | reverse complement strand
GCAATCGCTGATTATTACCCCCAAATAAAAGAGCAATGGGAGCGATTTGCATCGGTGCCGATTCGCAATGCCGGCACCCTGGGAGGCAACATAGCCAACGGTTCCCCTATTGGAGATTCAATGCCCTGGCTAATTACGCTCAGGACTCAGGTTAAACTTGCCGGCGATCGCGGAGATCGAACCATGCCGCTTGAAAAATTGTATCTCGATTACATGAAGAAATCGATGGAGCCGGTTGAAGTAGTAGAGGCCGTCATTATCCCGGTTTCACAATCCCAAACCAGGTTCCGAACCTACAAGTTATCAAAACGTTATGATTCAGACATCTCTGCTGTCTGTGCAGCGTTCTTTATACAGCTTAATGACAACAGAATTGACGATGCGCGTATTGCATATGGCGGCATGGCGGCTATACCGAAACGGGCTGAAGCCACAGAATTATCGATTATTGGTGAAAAATGGAACCAGCAGACTGTAACCAAAGCAATGGACTGTATTGCAAGGGATTATTCACCGTTAACTGATATGCGTGCCTCGGATAATAATCGAATGCAAAGCGCCAAAAATTTACTGTATCGATTTTATCTGGAGACCCGGGAGGAAAATCCACTCAGCGCAGATCAGCTCAGCGTTTTTGCATCAGATTAGGAGAGTGATATGGATACCCGCACCAAACCGATACACACCATTGACATCAAACAGGGCTCTAACTCTATCCCGCACGAATCAGCGCATTTGCATGTCAGCGGAGAAGCCATCTACGTGGATGATATACGTGAGCTTTCAGGTACCTTGCACTGTGCGCTGGGACTTAGTGAGAAAGCCCACGCCAAAATTGAATCAATCGATCTGACCGCCGTTATTAAAATGCCGGGCGTCATTGCCGTTTTTACCGCCGATGATATTCCCGGGGTCAATGATTGTGGTCCGATACTTCATGATGATCCAATCCTGGCGGATGGACTGGTCCAATATGTTGGGCAGCCGATTTTTGTCGTGGTTGCCCAAAGCCATGTTGAAGCGAGGCGCGCATGCCGAATAGCAAGAATTAAATACGCAGAATTGCCGGCGGTATTGACACCGCAGCACGCGAAAAGAAAGAATAGTTATGTTATACCGCCCATGCAATGTACACAGGGTGATGCCGGCGAAAAGTTAGCACAGGCACCAAGACGCATGCAGGGAGAGTTCAATATTGGTGGTCAGGAGCAGTTTTATCTGGAGAGTCAGGTCTCATATGCCATCCCCAAAGAAGATGACTGTATTTATTTATATTGCTCGACTCAGCATCCAAGTGAAATGCAGCATGTTGTTGCACATTCACTTAATTTAAATTCGAACCAGGTGACCGTTGAAATGCGGCGGATGGGCGGTGGATTTGGCGGAAAGGAATCTCAATCGGCACTGTTTGCATGTGTGGCCAGTATTTGTGCCAAGAAACTAAATGTGCCGGTTAAAATAAAACTCGACAGAGATGATGATTTCATGATCACCGGTAAGCGGCACTGTTTTTATTACGAATATGATGTCGGTTATGATGATCAGGGTCTAATACTGGGTGTCAGGATCAACATGGTTTCAAGGGCAGGTTTTTCAACCGACCTGTCTCCACCTGTTGCTGCCAGATCGGTCTGTCATTTTGACAATGCCTACTACCTGAGTGACGTGGATATCAGGGCCTGCTGTGGTAAAACCAATACCCAATCCAATACCGCTTTTCGTGGCTTCGGCGGACCACAGGGTGCCATTGCTATTGAGTATATTATCGACAACATCGCCCGAGCGCTTGGCAAAGATCCACTTGCCGTTCGCAAGCTTAATTTCTACGGCAAGTCAGACCGGAACATGACGCCTTATGGTCAGCGCGTAGAAGATAATGTCATTCATGAGCTCGTTGCCGAGCTTGAGAAGTCGAGTGACTATGCCGCACGTCGCAAGGCAATCAGGCAGTTCAATGAAACCAGTCCTATATTAAGGAAAGGAATCGCTCTGACGCCTGTAAAATTTGGGATTTCGTTTAATGTAAAACACTATAATCAGGCAGGTGCCCTGGTTCATGTCTATCTTGACGGCACCATTTTAGTTAACCACGGTGGCACCGAGATGGGCCAGGGGCTCAATACCAAAGTTAACCAGGTGGTAGCCGGTGAGTTAGGTGTAAACATTTCCTCTGTTAGAGCCACAGCAGCGCAGACCGATAAAGTGGCCAACACGTCGGCTACAGCAGCATCTACCGGTGCAGATTTAAATGGTAAAGCGGCGCAGGACGCCGCTCGGCAGATAAAAACCAGGCTGATCCATTTCCTTGCCGACAAATATGAAATAATACCTGCGGACATTGTCTTTAGAGATGACTCAGTAGAAATCGGCATGCAGTCGATATCGTTTGTTGATGTGATCAAAGATGCCTATCAAGCCCGCGTACAGCTCTGGTCCGATGGATTTTATGCAACCCCGAAAATTCACTGGGACAAGGAGAATATGAAAGGGCGGCCATTTTATTACTTTGCCTATGGTGCCGGTGTATCTGAAGTGATCATTGACACGCTAACCGGCGAATGGAAACTCCTGAGAGGTGATTTACTGCACGACGCGGGTAACTCAATCAATCCGGCCGTCGATATTGGACAAATTGAAGGTGCCTATATTCAGGGAATGGGATGGTTGACAACCGAGGAGCTATGGTGGAATCAGGACGGCAGGCTAATGACTCATGCACCATCAACCTATAAAATTCCAGCAGTAAATGACTGCCCGGGTGACCTGCGGGTGAAATTGTATAATAACATGAATCGCGAAGACACGATATTAGCTTCCAAAGCGGTTGGTGAACCGCCCCTGTTACTGCCTTTTTCGGTCTTCTTTGCCATTCGTGATGCAGTTGCAAGCGTGGGCGGTTACAGGATCAATCCTGATCTTGATGCACCGGCGACCTGTGAGCACATATTGAATGCCGTCACAGCTGTAAAACAGGCCTGCAGTCAATAACCAGCGTTATTGAAAATCGTTGTGTACGAGATTCGATTAGTGATGAAGTATGATGCCGCACTTTAATAAGGTGCCCCCAACGGCGCCGGATTTCCGAAAAGGATAACAGGAAGCATAAATGGATAGTTCCAAGAAAATACAAATTCCGGTCGCCTATCGGGCATCTATTCTTCATTTTCTGTCCGATCCCGGTGCCGGTAATGGTGCATCTGCCACGGAATTTTTCGAGGACGGTATCCTGCTGATTGAAAACGGCCTGGTTGCGGAGCTCGGCCCCGCTGACAAGTTAGTTAACAAGTTGCCCAAAGATATTCCGGTCAAGGATTACACCGGCAAACTCATCATTCCCGGGCTTATTGATGCACATATTCATTACCCGCAAACTGACATGATTGCATCTCATGGTGAACAGTTACTGGAGTGGCTGAATAAGTACACGTTTCCGACTGAAGGCAAGTTCGAAGACCAGGAGTATGCTGAAGAGGTGGCGGCGTTCTTCATTGATGAATTATTGCGTAATGGAATTACGACAGCACTGGTCCTGGCCACTGTTCACCCTGGTTCGGTTGACGCCATCTTTGCTGCCTCAATGGCACGCAACATGCGTATGCTGGCTGGCAAAGTCATGATGGACCGAAATGCGCCGGAATATTTACTGGATACCCCGGAATCGTCCTTTCACGAGAGTAAAGCGCTTTTGGAAAAATGGCATAAAGTTGATCGACTGCTGTATGCAATCACGCCAAGATTCGCGCCCACCTCAACCGATGAACAGCTGAAGCAGGCGGCAAATCTCGCAAAAGAGTATACCGATGCCTACATACATACCCACGTTGCTGAAAACAAAAAAGAAGTAAAATGGGTGGCGGAATTATTCCCGTGGAGCCGCAGTTATCTGGATGTTTATGATCATTTTGGCCTGCTGCGTGAGCGATCTGTTTATGCGCACTGCATCCACCTCGATGAGCAGGATCGAAAACGCATGGCACAAACAGGCGCGGCGGCTGCGTTTTGTCCAACGTCGAATACTTTTCTAGGCAGTGGCCTATTCAACTGTGTCGGTGCGCTTGATCAGGATATCCGCGTGGCCGTTGCGACAGATGTTGGAGCCGGGACCAGTTTCGGGATGCTGCAGACATTGAGTGAAGCTTACAAGGTGCAGCAATTAATCGGCCAAAAATTATCACCCCTGCGTGCACTATTTCTGGCGACACTCGGAAATGCGCGGGCGCTTTATCTGGATGACAGGATTGGTAATTTTTTACCTGGCAAAGAAGCTGACTTTATTGTCCTGAATGATGAAGCCACACCTTTAATTAAACGCAGAATGGCGGTCACCGATAAGATTGAGGAAAAAATATTTATATACATCATGCTGGGAGACGACAGGGTGGTCGATTCAACCTATATTATGGGTGAGTGTGCCTACAGGGCCATTTAGATAAACACTACAGAATTTACAGACAACGCATCCCCGGATCGCTAGCCCGCATTACTTTTGAACCACGGGGCTGCTAAAGTCCTATTTACAGGGTGCTGACTGGGCCATACGAACCGCCATCAGGAACGCTCGCTTGGCCGGTTCTACATTGGCCTTATTCATTCCGACAATATCGAATGCGGTGCCGTGGGCAGGCGTGGTCATCGGAAAAGGGAAACCACCGTGTACAGACACCCCCATGTGAAAACCAAGCAGTTTGATCGCAATCTGACCCTGGTCATGGTACATGCTGACCACGCAATCATACTCGCCGTCGCGAGCTTTAATGTAAACAGTATCCGAAGGGAACGGTCCGGCACAATTAATTCCCAAAGATTGTGCCCGTTCAACTGCCGGCGCGATTACTTCAATTTCCTCTCGACCTATATTGCCGTTGTCACCTGCATGAGGATTAAGTGCCGCCACAGCGATACGGGGTGACGTGAAACCCGCATTCAGCAGGGTTGAATTAGAGAGCTTAATGGAGGCAATAATTTCGTCTATGGTGAGATGGTCCGCTACTACCCTTAATGGTATATGTGATGTAACGCGGGCATTCCACATGCCGTCAATGACATTGAATTCGCTGACTCGATCCTGATGGCCGATAAAGTTTTTGGCCCACCGGCATTCATCTTCTTCGCCCAGTCCGGCTGCATGCAATGAGGCTTTATTGAAAGGCATGAAACAAAGGCCATCCAGCAGGCCGTTTTTGCAGGCAGCAAGACCCTGTCCGAAAAATTGTAATACGGCTGCGCCGCAAGTGCTCGATACTTCTGCCAGTTTAATCGTCTGTGGATCTATACAGCTAATATCGATTAAATTCGGCAATCCGCCGCTAAAATCCAAATGCTCAATATCGGGTACGTCGTGAACCGGGGGCCGTACACCCGCAATTTCACATCCGAACTCATACAACCGCTTGTCACTGAAGATCACAATGTTGGCAGCGCTCGATACCGATTCGGATGTTAATAGTTTAGCCATTAACTCAGGGCCAATGCCTGCGGCATCACCCTGAACCAGTGCAATGGTAGCTTTTTTCATTTCTGTTTCCTTATTCGCAATGAATGATGATTATCGCGCATTCCCGGTGAACTAACCGGCATGTAGTTATAAATTTTTAAACCTCATATATAGCTTGACTTTGTAGCAGCAGCTGATTAGATTATAAATTGGTATACCAATATACCATAATTTAAATATTTTATATCCACAGAACGAGGGCACAATATGAAATTTTTCAAGCTACTACCAAATTCAACCATGATAACGGCTGCGGTTGCGGTGACTTTAAACCTGGTTGCTGGCGCAGCGGCAGCGGAATATCCATCCAAGACGGTTGAAGTGGTCACCCATGCCGGCGCAGGTGGCGGCACAGACGTCACCACACGCATGATGATGCTGCGCGCCCGCCGCGAATTGAAGACAGATATGGTGGTTGTGAATAAGAAGGGCGGTGGCGGCGTTGTCGCCATGGATTACTACCTCACCGTTCCCGCCGATGGACACAGTATATTGACGTTTACTATTGGGCATGCTGCTGAATTAGCCAAGGGCAAGACCAAAATGACCCTCGATGATATCCGCCCGATTGCCCGCGGCACAGATGATCCACAGATTTTGATGGTGAAATGCGGGGCATACGACTCAGCAGATAATTTCGTGGAAGCCCAGAAAAACGAGGCGCTTACTTACGGCACGACCCATCTGGGTAATATCGACGACGTGTCCGCCTTCATGTTCACTAAAAAAGGCGGACTTACAACGCCCAAAATAGTCCCCTTTGATGGTGGCGGTGAATTGGCTACACAACTGGTCGCCGGCGCCGTTGATGCGGCTGTTTTGAATCTTGCTGAAGCGGGTTCACAGATTGAGGCAGGCGATATCTGCCCAATCGTCGTCCTCGCCGATGAACGCATGAGCGGACTGCCGGATGTTAAAACCGCGAAGGAACTGGGTATTGATGTCAGCTTTTCAACGGTTCGCGGTTTTGTCGTTCACAAGGATACACCGGATGAAGTTGCGGTGAAAATTGAAGAGGCACTGATGAATTCCATGAACCACACTGTTTACCAGGGGTTTCTTACTTCTGTAGGCCTGGATAGCTCATCAGTCGCAGGATCAGATGTCTGGGGCGAGCAGATTACGACCATGGTGACGGACATGGAGGCAGCACTTAAAGAGCTTGGATTTATCGAGTAATGCCTGCTTGAAAGTGCGGCGATAAAATGCCGCACTTCGTGGTTCAATCGGCTTGACAAACATATAGCCAGCTTCAATGCAGATAAAATCTAAACATAAGCACATCGCTGCGAACTTTATTATGCCTGTGTTGATTATTGTAATCAGTCTCATTGCATTCTGGCTCACAACGCAGTTTGATCGTGTACCGCCTATACTCAAGCGCGGTATTCAACCGGCCGATTTTCCACAACTTGTGCTTGGCCTGATCATTATCCTGTGCGCTATTGATCTATTCACCGATAAATCCGAAGCACCTGAAAAATTAAAACCCGTTACCTGGCTGACAATGTCGCTGTTGCCTGGATTTGTTCTTCTGGCAGAGCTGGATATGTTTATTGGTCTGGGTATTTTTGCTGTTGTTTTAACATGGCTTTGGGGAGAGCGGCGAATATTAACGCTTGTTAGTCTTGGAGTCATCTTGCCACTGGGCGTTTTCTTTTTATTTGACCTGGTGTTTGAAATTCGCTTTCCACGGGGTGTATTAACCTCTATCTGGTACGGA